>NZ_JBMVFA010000028.1:106684-112981 GCF_049543595.1 Kitasatospora sp. NPDC094028
GGCTCGCTTGGTCGGGCCCCCCGGGGGGGTAGGTGGGGCCCCCCCCAGCGCGCCGGGTGAGTGCGGCAAAATCTCACCACAGCCCCCCGGGGGGCCCCCCCCCCCCCCGGCGCCCCCCCCGCCGATCGCGTTCCTCATCCCTTGACGAACCTGAAGTAGAACGCCCCGAACACCAACACGATGCCGACGTTCACCGCCAGCCTCTCCCACAGCTGGTGCCGGAAGAACAGCACGTCCACGCCGACGATCACGGCCACCATCGCGAGCACGTAGAGCACGACCACTGCCTGTCTTCCCATTCTCCCTTTGTACTCCCGCCTCCCGGCATTGACAGCCGGCCTCGCTCGGATCGATGCTAAGCAAGCGCTTAGTCACTCCCGTCCCTGTCAGAGGAGCCGCCCGATGACCGAGAACTCCGCCGATCCGCCCGGCCTCGACCTCCCGAAACTCCGCGCCCAGCTGGAGCGGGAGCTGCCCGGGGCCGTCCAGGGGCCGTTGCGGGCGGAGCTCATCGAGGGTGGCCGCTCGAACCTCACGTACGTCCTCACGGACGGCGCCTCCCGCTGGGTCCTGCGCCGACCGCCGCTCGGGCACGTCCTCGCCACCGCCCACGACATGGGCCGCGAGTACCGCGTCATGACCGCGCTGCGCGACACCGGGGTACCCGTCCCGCACACCCTCCTGCTCGACCCCACCCCGGACACCCTGGGCGCGCCCTGGTACCTCATGGAGTTCGTCACCGGCACCGCCCATCGCGACGTCGCCCCCCTCGCAGCCCTGGGCGCCGAGCGGGTGCACGCCCTCGGCCGCCGGCTCGTCGAAACGCTCGCGGCCCTCCACCGCATCGACCCCGCCGCCGTGGGCCTCGCCGGCTTCGGCCACCCGGACGGCTACCTGGAGCGCCAGCTGCGCCGCTGGTCCAAGCAGCTCGCCGCCTCCCGCAGCCGCGACCTGCCCGAGGTCGACCGCCTGCACGCCCTTCTCGCCGAACGCCTGCCGACGTCACCCGCCCCCGCGCTCGTCCACGGCGACTACCGCCTCGACAACGTCCTCGTCGACGACCGCGACACCATCACGGCCGTCCTCGACTGGGAGATGTCCACCCTCGGCGACCCGCTCACCGACATCGGCCTCCTCGTGATGTACACCGAACTCGCAGGCGTCGGCGGCGGCATCATCCCCTCCGCCGCCACGGCCCCCGGCTTCCCCAAGTCGGACGAAATCGTCGGCTGGTACGCCGAACTGACCGGCCGTCACGCCAAGGATCTTGACTGGTACGTGGCCTTCGCGTCCTTCAAACTCGCCGTCGTCGCCGAGGGCATCCACTTCCGCTTCCAGCAGGGCCGCACCGTCGGCGCCGGCTTCGACCGCGCGGGCGAGATGGCCCCGATCCTGGCCCGGCACGGCCTGAGCACCCTCAAGGAGAACTGACCGATGGACTTCGCCTACGACGCCCGGACGAACGAACTCCGGGACCAGCTCCTCGCCTTCATGGACGAGCACGTCTACCCCGCCGAGCCGGTCTTCGCCGCCCAGCTCGCCGACCCGGCCCGCACCCCCTGGACCGCGCCGCCGATCGTCGCCGAGCTGAAGACCGAGGCCCGCAAACAGGGCCTGTGGAACCTCTTCATCCCGGGCCCGCACGGCGCCGGCCTGACCAACCTCCAGTACGCGCCGCTCGCCGAAATCACCGGCCGCAGCCCCAAGTTGGCCCCGATCGCGCTCAACTGCGCCGCCCCCGACACCGGCAACATGGAACTGCTCGCCGACTTCGGCACCCCCGAGCAGCACGAGCGCTGGCTGCGCCCCCTCCTGGACGGCGAGATCCGCTCCGGCTTCGCGATGACCGAGCCCGAGGTCGCGTCCTCGGACGCCACGAACATCGAGACCCGGATCGAGCGGGACGGTGACGAGTACGTGGTCAACGGCCGCAAGTTCTACATCACCGGCGCGATGAACCCGGACTGCAAGATCTTCGTCGTCATGGGCAAGACCGACCCCACCGCCGAGCGGCACCGCCAGCAGAGCATGATCCTCGTCCCGCGCGACACCCCGGGCGTCACCGCCAAGCGCGGCATGACGGTCTTCGGCTACGACGACAACGACCACGGCGGCCACGCGGAGCTGGTGTTCGAGAACGTCCGGGTGCCGGTCGGCAACCTGATCGGCGAGGAGGGCTCCGGCTTCGCCATCGCCCAGGCCCGGCTCGGCCCCGGCCGCATCCACCACTGCATGCGCGCGGTCGGCATCGCCGAACGGGCGCTGGAACTGATGTGCCGCCGGGTGAACGCCCGCGTCGCCTTCGGCCGTCCGCTCGCGGAGCAGGGCGTCGTGCAGGACTGGGTGGCCGAATCCCGCATCCGCATCGAGCAGTTGCGCCTGCTCGGCCTCAAGACCGCCTGGCTGATGGACACCGTCGGCAACAAGGGCGCGCACACCGAGATCCAGGCGATCAAGATCGCCGCCCCGCTCACCGTCGAGTGGATCCTCGACAAGGCCGTCCAGGCGCACGGCGGCGCGGGCCTCGGCCAGGACACCCCGCTCGCCGAACTGTGGGCCGGCATGCGCAGCCTGCGCCTGGCGGACGGCCCGGACGAGGCGCACAAGCGCTCGCTCGCCCGCCGCGAGCTGCGCCGCCACGCGTAACCACGGAACGGCCCGGGGGAGTGGGAAGTCGGACCGGCCGACTTCCCACTGCTCCCACTCCTCCAGGTATCCGAACTGTGAATTGCTGACAAGGCGGAAGCCTCACCAGGCAAGCCAAAGTCCACCCCTCGAATCGCGCTCAAACCCACTGGGATGGCAGCAGCACCGCCCGGGGCGCAATCTGGAAGGGACAGTCGTGCCGCTCCGGAGGAGGGCCGCATGTCCGGACACCGCCGGTTCGCCCTGCACCTGGTCGCGGTGCTCACCTGTCTCATCGCGGCCGCAGGGTTCCTCCCGGAGCAGGGCGCGCAGATCCACGAGACCCCGGTCCCGACGGCGAACAGCCAGCCCGAGGACATCACGACGATCTTCGGTTACGCGTACTTCACCGAGACGGCAACTGCCAAGATCGGGAAGGCCTACGCGGGCGGTGGCATCCAGGAGTTCGCGACCCCCACGCCGAACAGCCGGCCGTCCGGCATCGCCGCCGCCCCCGACAACAGCGGCGTCTGGTTCACCGAGGCCCGGGTCAACAAGATCGGCCGGATGACGGTCGACGGCGCCTTCGCCGAGTACCCGATCAACAACATCTACGCCGACCCGATCGGGATCACCGCCGGCCCGGACGGGAACTACTGGTTCACCGAGTTCGGCGGCAACAACATCGGTCGGATCACCCCGGCCGGGCAGATCACCGAGTTCCCCGTGCCCGGCGTCGGCCCGGCGACCGGCAACCCGGAGCTGATCACCACCGGCCCGGACGGGAACCTCTGGTTCACCCTGTACAACGGCGACGCCATCGGCCGGATCACCCCGAGCGGCGTCGTCACCACCTTCCCCGCCCCGACCCCGGACAGTCACCCGCAGGGAATCGTGGCCGGCAGTGACGGCGCGCTCTGGTTCACCGAGCACACCGGTAACAAGATCGGTCGGATCACGCCGACCGGCACCATCACCGAGTCCGACATCCCGACGCCGAACAGCACGCCGGACGGCATCGCGCTCGGCCTCAACGGCAGCGCCCTGTGGTTCTGCGAGGTCCAGGGCAACAAGATCGGGAAGATCACCTTCGGTGCGCCCGCCATTGTCGAAACCCCGCTCCCGACCCCGAACAGCGTCCCGGTCCGGATCACCCTGGGACCGGACGGCTCCCCGTGGTTCACCCAGTTCAACGGGAACAAGATCGCCTCGATCAGCGAGTGAGCGTCATACCTGGGTATGGCCGGGTGAGTTGGCTCCCTGGTATGACGGCCGCGACCCGGCCTCGCCCGTACTGTCCGTCGTACCGGATCAAGGACGACGAGGGGACGACGGCGATGAGCAGGCGGGGACGGGCGATGGCGGCGGCAGTGCTGGCGGCGACGGTGATGGCGACGCTCGGGGCGGCGCCCGGCGCGGTGGCGGCCCCGGCGGCGCCGGTGGCGGGTGCGAGCGCCCAGGCGACGGCGATGGCGACGGCCGCGCTGCCGCGCCCCACCGGCCCGTACCCGATCGGCACCACCACCGTGCACCTGACCGACGACAAGCGCGTCGACCCGTGGAAGCCCGACCGGCACCGCGAGCTGATGATCAGCATCTGGTACCCGGCCGCCCGTCCCGTCACCGGCGCCGACCGCGCCGCCTACATGACCCCCGACGCGGCGGCGCACTTCGGCAGCGCCGGGAGCGTCGCGCAGGGGGACCTCCACTTCGAGCCCGGCCGCACCGACTGGGCGGGCGTGCGCACCCACGCCCGGGCCGACGCGCCCGCGATGCCCGGCCGTGCGAGGCCGGTGGTGCTGTACTCGGCGGGCCTGGGGGACCCGCGCACCTGGGGTACCGCGCTGGTGGAGGACCTGGCCTCGCGCGGCTACATCGTGGTGACCGTCGACCACACCTGGGAGGCCTCCGAAGTCTCGCTCCCGAACGGCGAGTTGGCCACCTCGGTGTTCCCGGAGCTGGCCAAGCAGCCCGGCCTGGACATGGGCGCACTGCTGCGCAAGATGATCGCCACCCGGGTCGACGACACCAGGTTCGTCCTCGACGAGCTGGCGCAGCTGAAGTACTCCCGCACGCTGCCGCCCGGCGTCGGCGCCGCGCTCGACCTCGACCGGATCGGCATGGTCGGCCACTCCGGCGGCGGCTCCACCGCCCTCCAGGCCATGCACGACGACCCCCGGATCGCCGCCGCCGTCAACATGGACGGGCAGCTGCACTTCCCCGGCCCGGACGGCCGCACCGGCGTGTTCCTGACCGACGTCGCCGAGAAGGGCCTGGACCGCCCGTTCCTGCTGATGGGCACCCGCAACGACGACTCCGGCAGCTACCACGTGCAGCCCGGCTGGGACGCCCTGTGGCAGCACAGCACCGGCTGGCACGCCGACGTCACCCTGGAGGGCTCCCGGCACGGGTCGTACACCGACGCCGAATCCCTGCTCCCGCAGCTCGCCCGGCAGGGCGCGATCACCCCCGACCAGCTGTGCAACGACACCGGGGACATCGCCCCCGACCGGGCGGTGCTCGCCACCCGCACCTACGTCGCCAGCTTCTTCGACCGCTGGCTGCGCGGGCACGACGACCACCTGCTGGACGGGCCCTCGGCGCGCTTCCCGGAGATGGTGTACGAGCGCTGACGAGAACTACTGCCAGGCGTACGTTCCTTCGTACTGGCAGCCGTGGTGCCCGGGCGGCTTGTGAAGGCCAGGCGGGGGTCGCCCGGGACAATGGATTTCCCCTGCGTCGCCGTGATGGCGTACAGTTGGCTTCACCGACGCGGGGTGGAGCAGCTCGGTAGCTCGCTGGGCTCATAACCCAGAGGTCGCAGGTTCAAATCCTGTCCCCGCTACCACGAAGGCCGGGCCGGCGCACACAGTGCGCCGGCCCGGCCTTTTTCGTCGGCCCGGTCGTCCCGGTCGGCCGGCGGCCTCAGCCCGCCGGCGTCTCGCGGACGATCCAGAACCGGGACTCGCGGTAGACCTGGGTGTTGGGGTCGCCGGGCGCGACGCGGACGGGAGCGTACGGGCACAGCAGCCGGCCGCCGAGCCGCTGCTCCTCCGCCTCCAGCCAGCGCGACTGCCAGAGCATCGCGGCCGCCATGCCGGCCAGGAACATGCCGACCGGCACCCCGGTCACGGAGCTGAGCGTGAGCCCGATCCCCAGGACCAGTAGCAGCGGCACGGTGAGCGTGCGGGAGAACAGGTCGAAGGTCCGGTCCGGCACGACCCGCTCCGCGCTCGACGGCGGCGGGGACAGCTGCGCCAGCCGCGTCTCGTACCAGGGGCGGCGGACCTTCAGCAGCGCGCCGAACGTCGCGGCGAACAGGAGCACGCCGGTTCCCGCGCTGCCCGCCAGGCCCAGGGGGTGCGATCCCGACGTGAACGCCGTCGCGCAGCTCACCAGGCTCACGGGGAGCAGCAGCGCCCCCTGGATCCGTACCGCCGCGACGACGCCCACCAGGCGCAGGCCAGAGTTCATGAAGCATCCCCCAAGTCGATCAAGATCCGGGGAATCCTAGCCGGTGGCGGACGTGCGGGCTCAGGAGGGGCGCGCGCCGCGACGGGTGAGGCCGGGCGGGGGGGGGGGGGGGGGGGGGGGGGGGGGGGGGGGGGGGGGGGGGGGGCGCGGGCCGGGGCCCCCCCCCCCCCCCCCCCGGCCCCGGCGGGCCGCGGCCGC
>NZ_JBMVFA010000028.1:112991-121760 GCF_049543595.1 Kitasatospora sp. NPDC094028
AAAAGACCCGGGTATCCCTACCGGGTGGGGGCCGTGGGGGCTCTGGTGGGGCGCGCCCCGCGACGGGTGCGGCCGGCCGCGCGGGAAGTCGGCTCGGCCGACTTCCCGCGCGGGGCGACCGACGCACGTCCGGGGCGCGCCCCGGCGGCGCCCTACCGGCGCGCGCGTCCGCGCGCGCCCGGAGCGCGGGCCGCGACGATCAGGCACAGCAGGGCGGCGACCATCGCGACCACCGCCCCGTACTGCATCGACGGCGCGAGGTAACCGTCGCCCTCCAGGGCCTTGTAGAACCGGAACAACGTGACCCCGGTGACCAGGCACAGGGCCGTGGCGCCGGTGACCGACAGCCACGCCAGGCCGATATCGGGCGCGAGCAGCCGCAGGAGCGACAGGGCGGCGAGCCCGATGCCGATCCACTGGATGGCCTGCAGCAACGTGGCGGCGTTGTCGACGTCCCGGAATATCCGGAAGGGCGTCCGCATGAGGTCCAGGCCGGTCCACTGCAGGTCACCGCTGTCACGACTGCTGTAGCCGGCCCAGGGCATCGCCAGCGACCCGGCGGTGAGCGCGGCGAGGACGAGCGTCGCCGCGGCGTTGGAGCGGACCTGGCTGTTCGGGGACGGGTCGGGGGGCGTCGGCGGCCGGTGGCCCGGCGGCGGAGGCATCGTCATAGCCCGTGATGGTCGGTCAACTGGACTGTGAGCGCAAGGGGTTGGGGCTGGTCGGCGCGCGACGACCGAGCCCGGCGAGGGGGGATCACAGCCCGAGGTCGGTGAGGCCCGGGTGGTCGTCGGGGCGGCGGCCCAGCGGCCAGTGGTACGTGCGGTCCTCCTCGGCGATGGGGAGGTCGTTGATGCTCGCGTGTCGCGCGAGCATGAGGCCGTTCCCGTCGAACTCCCAGTTCTCGTTGCCGTAGGCGCGGAGCCACTGGCCGGAGTCGTCGTGGTACTCGTAGGCGAACCGCACCGCGATGCGGTTCCCGTCGTGCGCCCACAGTTCCTTGATGAGGCGGTAGTCCAGCTCCCGGTTCCACTTGCGGGTCAGGAACTCCACGATGCCGTCCCGGCCGGTGACGAACTCCGCGCGGTTGCGCCAGCGCGAGTCGGGTGTGTACGCGAGGGCGACCCGCTCGGGGTCGCGGCTGTTCCAGCCGTCCTCGGCGAGGCGGACCTTGGTGATCGCCGTCTCGCGGGTGAAGGGTGGGAGCGGGGGGCGGGGCTCGGACATGACGTGCTCCTCCGGTGGGCCTCGGCGTGATGAGAACGATCGTTCTCGCATTGTCCTCTACACTAGGAGAACGATGGTTCTCATGCAAGGGGCGGAAACGTTGGACACCGAAGTGACACGGGAGCGCATCCTCGACGCTGCCGAAGGGCTCTTCTACGCGCGAGGCATCCAAGCCGTCGGCATGGACGTGATCCGCGAGGCCTCGGGTGTCACCCTGCGGCGCCTCTACCAGCAGTTCCCGTCCAAGGGCGACCTCGTCGAGGCCTACCTCGCCCGCCGGGACACCCGCTGGCTGCACAGTCTCGCCTCGCACGTCGACGCGGCCGCGGGGACGCCGCAG
Organism: Kitasatospora sp. NPDC094028; assembly: GCF_049543595.1. Lineage (NCBI taxonomy): Bacteria > Bacillati > Actinomycetota > Actinomycetes > Kitasatosporales > Streptomycetaceae > Kitasatospora > Kitasatospora sp. NPDC094028. The sequence continues at coordinate 114,559 of NZ_JBMVFA010000028.1, forward strand.
GAGCGGCTGCTCGCCGTCTTCGACTGGCTGGAGGCGTGGTTCGGCCGGCCGGACTTCCACGGCTGCGCCTTCATCAACTCCTTCGCCGAGCTGGGGGGCACCTCACCCGGGGTCGCGGCCAGGGCCCGCCACCACAAGGACGCCTTCCACGCCTACCTGCGCGAGCTGACCACGGCGGCGGGAGGGACGGCGGACACCGCCGCCCGGATCGCCCTGCTGGCCGAGGGCGCCATGACCACCGCGGCGATCTCGGGCACGCCCGTCCCGGCCGGCCACGCCAAGCGGGCGGCGGAGCTCCTGCTGATGCTCGACACGCGCCCCGGCGGATCGGGAGGCCGCGTCAGCCCTTCACGCTGATCACGGCGGTGCGATCGCGGGCGGTGGGCGGCGCGCAGGTGGCCGAGGCGCTGGGCGCCGAGTACCGCCCGGGCACGCTGGGCGCGGGCCGGGCGGCGGTGGCGGCCTCGGACGCGCTGGACTTCCAGGTGCCGATGCTGGTCGGCACCTGCTCGGCGATCGCGCACGGCTTCCTGGCCGGGCCGGGCGGGCCGGGCGACCTGGCGGCGCTGCTCGGCCGCCCGCCCCGCCCGGCCCTGGAGGTCATCGCCGAGCGTCGTTGACCCCGTCTCCGACCCCGACCCCGGCCGCGACCCCGACCCCGGCCTCCGCCGCCGCCTCGGCGACCCAGCCGGGCAGCGCCTCGCGGCAGGCCAGCCACTCCGGCGGCACGGCGACCAGGCCGGTGCGGGCGGCGACCACGCCGCCGGTGATGGCGCAGGTGGTGTCCACGTCGCCCAGGCCCTCGGCGGTCGTCCACAGGGCGTCGGTCAGGCTGTCGAGGTGGTGCGCGGCGGACCAGAGGGCGAACGGCACGGTGTCGGCCGCCGAGATCCGTTGGCCGTTGCCGAGCAGGTCGGCGGCCCGCCAGGGTTCGGTGTCGGCCGACTGGCCGGCGGCGCGGCGCAGCCCCTCCCGGACGGCGCCCGGCGGCGTGCGCTCGGCCACCTCGGTCAGCAGCTCGGCTCCGGCGGGCGCGGCCGCCTTCCGGCCGCGCGCGGCCAGCGCCGCCGCCAGCGCGACCGCGACCGCCCCGGCAATGCCCTCCGGGTGCGCGTGGGTGACCTCGGCGGACAGCGCCGCCTGCTCGGCGGCCTCGTCCAGGTCCTCGTGGAACCAGGCGCCCAGCGGCGCCACCCGCATCGCCGCGCCGTTGCCGAGGCTGCCCTGGCCGTCGAACAGCGCGTGCGCCTCGGTTCGCCAACTCCCGGGATTGGCAGCGAACTTGGGCAGCAGCTCGTGCATGCCGTAGCCGTAGCCGCGGCCCGAGTCGGCCCGGTAGTTCGCGCCGAAGGCCTGGGCGAGCCGCTCCTGGTGCACGGCGTCGAAGGCGGTCAGGACGCCGAAGACGGACAGCGCCATCGCGGTGTCGTCGGTCCAGTGCCAGGGGCCCTCCTCGGGCGTGCGCCGGGCCCTGATCTGCTCGAACGCCTCCCGGGGCGAGCGGAACAGGGGGAACCAGCGCTCCCCGAATCCGTCCCCGAGGGCCAGGCCCTCCAACGAGTCACGAGCGGCGGCGAAGGATGTCATCCCGGCATCCTGTCAGCCGCCGCCGTGCCCGTGCAGGCGGATTATCGGTGCGGTCAGTGCGGTCGGTGCGGTCGGTGCGGTCAGTGCGGTCGGTGCGGGCAGTGCGGTCAGTCGCCGAGGACGGCGATCCGCCCCGTCGTCCGGCCGTCCGCGACCCGCTGGACGGCCTCCGCCGCGCCCGTCAGCGGCACCCGGTCGCTGACCAGCGGGCGGACCACGCCCTGCTCGGCGAGCTTGCCCAGCTCGTCGTGCGCGCTGCGGACGGCGCGCGGGTCGTGGGTGTTGTACAGGCCCCAGTGCAGGCCGAGGATCGAGTAGTTCTTCACCAGGGCGTGGTTGAGCGCCGCAGTCGGGATCTGCCCGGCGGCGAAGCCGACCACCACGATCCGGCCCTCGAAGGCGATGCACCGGGTCGAACCGGTGTAGGCGTCGCCGCCGACCGGGTCGAAGACCACGTCCGCGCCGCGCCCGCCGGTGGCCCCCTTCACGGCGGCGACGAAGTCCTCCGCAGTCCGGTCCACCACCAGGTCGGCGCCCAGGGCCCGCGCCGCCTCCGCCTTCGCCGCGCCGCCGACCACCGCGATCACCCGTGCGCCGGCCGCCTTGCCCAACTGCACGGCCGCGCTGCCGACCCCGCCGGCCGCCGCGTGCACCAGCAGGGTCTCGGCCGCGCGCAGCCGCGCGCGGCGGTGCAGCGCGAACCAGGCCGTCTGGTAGCCGATGTGCAGCGCCGCCGCCTCCGCGTCGTCCAGCGCCTCGGGCGCCGGGAACGCGGCCTCGGCGTCCAGCAGCGCGTACTCGGCGAAGGCGCCGTGCGGCAGCACCGGGGTGCCGATCAGCCGCTCGCCGCGCCGGGCGCCCTCCGCGACCACGCCGCACAGCTCCACGCCCGGCGTGAACGGCAGCGGCGGGCGCACCTGGTAGTGGCCGCGCGCCATCAGCGCGTCCGGGAAGTTCACCGCCGCCGCCCGCACCCGGACCAGCAGCTGCCCCGGGCCGGGCACCGGCCGCGGCACGTCCTCGGCCAGCCGCATCACCGCGGCCGGCTCGCCGAGCTCGCCCACCTGCCAGGCCCTCACAGCGCGCCGCCCTTCTCCAGCTCCCGCTGCATGCGGTTCATGCCGCCGATCCAGCGGTCCGGCTCGGTGGCCCGGTGGCGGTAGTACTCGGCGACCTCGGGGTGCGGCAGCAGCAGGAAGCGGTCCTCGCGCATCCCCGCGAGTGCCGCCTCGGCGACGTCCTCCGGGCTGATCGCGGTCGGCGCGAGCAGCGCCTCGCCGACCGCGCCGGTCGAGGCCAGCATGTCGGTGCGCACGCCCTGCGGGCAGAGCGCGTGCACCCGGACGCCCCGGTGGCGGTAGGTGGCGGCCAGCCACTCGGCGAAGGCCAGCGCGCCGTGCTTGCTGACCGCGTACGGGGCCGAGCCCAGCATCGTGAGCAGTCCGGCGGCGGAGACGGTGGACAGGAACCGGCCCTCGCCGCGCTCCAGCCAGCGGGGGAGCAGCTGGTCGGCGGCCCGGACGTGGGCCATCACGTTGACCTCCCAGGCGGCCGTCCAGGCGGCGGCGGGCGCGTCGGCGCCGCCGGTCGGGGCGACGCCCGCGTTGGCGCACCAGACGTCGATCCCGTCCTCGCCGAGTACCGCGCGGGCCCGGTCGACCAGGGCGGCCACGCCCTCGGCGGAGGCCGCGTCGCCGGGGGCGGCGGTGCCGCCGCAGTCCTTCGCGACGGCCGCGGCCGCCCCGGCGTCCAGGTCGTTGACCACCACGCGGGCGCCGGCCGCGGCGAACGCCCGGGCCAGCGCGGCGCCGATGCCGCGGCCCGCGCCGGTCACCACCACACCCCGGCCGTGCGGGAAGAGATCCGTCACAGCCCACCGCCGAGGGTGACGCCGCCGTCGACCACCAGGGTCTGGCCGGTGATCCAGCCGGCGTCCGGCGACAGCAGGAAGGCCACCGCGCCGGCCACGTCCTCCGGCACGCCGAGCCGGCGCAGCGGGTACGCGGCCGCGACCTCGTCCTCCCGGCCCTCGTACAGCGCCTCGGCGAACCTGGTCTTCACCACGGCGGGCGCGACGGCGTTCACCCGGATCCCCTGCGGGCCGAGCTCGGCGGCCAGCTCGGTGGTCAGCCGGATCAGCGCGGCCTTGCTGACCCCGTACATGCCGATGCCGAGCGAGGAGCGGATGCCGGCCACCGAGGCGACGTTGACGACCGAGCCGCCGTGTTCGCCCATCCAGGCGGCGTGCGCGCGGCGGGTCCAGGCCAGCGGGGCCAGCACGTTGACGGCGAAGATCTTGGCGGCCGCGGCGTCGTCGGTGTCCAGGACCGGGCCGTAGACGGGGTTGATGCCGGTGTTGTTCACCAGGTGGTCCAGTCGGCCGAAGGCCTCCAGGGTGCGGGCCACCGCCTCCTCCTGGTGCGCCGGGTCGTCGGCCTTGCCCGCGACGGCGATCGCGTTGTCCGGGCCGCCGAGGTCCCGGACGGCCTCGGCCAGCGGCTCGGCGTTGCGGGCGGTGAGGCAGACCTTCGCGCCACGGGCCACCAGCTCGCGCGCGATCCCGAGGCCGATGCCCCGGCTCGATCCGGTGACCACGGCCACCCGGCCCTTGAGGGAGTGCACCACGGAGGGTCCTGCCTTTCGCTTCGCTGACTGGGCTCGCCGGCCTCGCTTCGCGCGCCGACCTGACTAAGCGCTTGCTCAGCATGGTGTCGGTGGGGGAGCCTGTCAACAGCCCTCCGGCACCGCCGGAGCGAAGACGTGTACGAGTTCCCTGGGAGGATGGCGGAATGACCAGCACGCCCAGCACGCCCATCGCCGACCTCTGGCCCACCCTGCCCGGCGGCGCCGACGCCCGCCCCGAGGCGGCGCACCGGCTGCTCCGGGCCGCCGTCGAGTCCTTCGCGGAACGCGGCTTCCACGCCACCACCACCCGGGACATCGCCACCGCCGCCGGGATGAGCCCCGCCGCCCTGTACATCCACTACCAGTCGAAGGCCGCGCTGCTCGCCGAGATCAGCCAGGCCGGGCACGCCGCCACCCTCGCCCTGGTGCGAAGAGCGGCGGCCGGCGAGGGCGACCCGGCACAGCGGATGCGCGGCCTGGTCGAGCAGTTCACCGCCTGGCACGCCCGGGCCCGCACGGTCGGCCGGGTGGTCAACTACGAGCTGCACGCGCTGCCCGAGGACGCCTACGCCGTCGTCGCCGCGCTGCGCCTGGACATCGAGCGCGAGGTCAGCGCACTGATCGAGGCGGGCGTGGCGGCGGGCGCGTTCCAGGTGGCGGAGGTGCGGACGGCGGCCCGCGCGGTGACGTCGCTGGGCATCGACGTGTCGCGCTGGTACACCGACCGCTCGACCGAGACACCCGAGGAACTGGGCCGCCGGTACGGCGAGTTGGTGCTGCGGATGCTGGGCGCCGAGGTCTGAGCCGAGGCGGGCGCAGGGGCGCGCGGCGCGGCCTGCGGGCCTCAGCCGTCCAGCAGCAGGCGGACGGCCAGCCCGCCGACCAGGGCCGCGGAGGCGAGCGCGGTGACCAGGCGGCCGCGCGGGCCGGTGAGGGCGCGGCCGAGGAGCGCGCCGCCCGCGGCCAGCAGCAGCTGCCAGCTGGCGGAGGCGGCGAGCGCCGCGGCGGTGAACACCACGCGGTCGGCGCCGCCCGGCGGGTGCGGGCCGTCGCCGAGGACGAGGGCGGCGAAGTAGAGCACCGTCAGCGGGTTGAGCAGCGTGATCCCGAGCAGGGTGAGGAAGGCCCGGGCGGGCGAGGGCGGCGCCTGGTCGCGCAGCGGCCCGCCGTCCGCGCGGCGGGCGCGCAGCGCGGCGCGGGCGGTGCGCGCGGCGAGGGTCAGCAGGACGAGGGCCGAGCCGATCCGCAGCGGCGTGGCGACCGGCGCGATCAGCGGGGCGAGCCCGGCGCCGCCGAGGGCGGCGAGCAGCGCGTACAGGCCGTCCGCCGTGGCCACGCCGAGCGCGGCGCAGGCGCCGGTCCGCAGCGAGGTGCGGGCGGTGAGCGTGACCAGGTAGGCGCCGACCGCTCCGACCGGCACGGCGACGCCGTACCCGGCGAGCAGGCCGGCCACCAGGGCGGCGCTCATCCGAGCGCGCGGTCGGGCCTCCGGTGGCGGCCGGTGCGCTGCTGTCGGCCCCGCGCCGGGCGGGCGGCGGCGAGCGGCGACGGCAGAGCGGCGGTGTGGTCCATGCGTCGATGCTGGCCGCCCGGGGCCGGGGGTGGCAACCGGTTTTCCACGACCGCCGGGTAGCGTGGGCGGGGTCGTGATCACCGCTGCCGAGGAGAGTCGATGAATCGTCAGAGCGATCCTGTGCGTGCCCTGTTGGCCGAGGCGTGGGCGTCCTGGGCGGAGCGCGGCGCGGCGCTGGACGCCGAGGGCTGGAGCCGGCCGACCAGGCTGCCCGGGTGGACGGTGCGGGAGCTGTACGCGCACGTCGCGCCGGTGCCGGAGATGTTCACCGGGCTGCGCGCGGCCGTCCTGGACGGGCCCGCAGCGGTGACCGGCGGGGCCGGGATCCTGCGGGCGTACAACCGGCCCGGCGGGATCGCGCACACCGCCGCCGACCAGGTCGCCGAGGCGGCGAAGCAGACCGCGGAGGCGGCCGAACCGGCCGTGCTGCTGGCCCGGTTCGGGGTGGAGGGCCCGGCGGCCCTGGCGGAGATGGCCGACCTGGCGCCGGAGGCCGTCGTCGCGCACCCGCTGCTGGGCAGCGTGACGGTCGGCGCGCTCGGCGAGGTCGCGCTGATGGAGGCCACCGTCCACCTGCTCGACCTGATCGCGGCCATCGGCGGCCCGCTGCCCGCCGACGCGGCGCTGGCCTTCACCCGGGCGCTGCTGGCCGAGGTCGCCGACCCGGTGGAGTTCATCGAGGCCGCGACGGGCCGCAGCCCGGCGGCGGTGCTGCCGGTCATCCGCTGAGGCCCGGGGCGTGCCCGGCGGATCCTCCCCACGAGACACGCCCCGGGGCCGCCGACCGGGTTCGAGCAGGTCAGCCGTATGATCGGGCGGAGACGTCGCCTCCGGGGGGAAGCCAGTGAGTTCGTTGATCGGCCTGTTCTGGCTGGTGCCCGCCGCCTGCTACGGCGCCGGATCGCTCGCCAAGCGCGCCCGCAAGGCGGCGAAGACCCGGCACCAGCGCAAGCTCGAACTCCTCGACGTCACGCACCGTCAGCGCGTCGCCCTGGAGACGGCCAACCGCCCGCCCGAGCCGGTCTGCGGCTGCACCCACCACCTCGCCAAGCACGACCGGCAGGGCCGCTGCTGCGAGGAGGAGCGGACCGCCGTCGAGTGGGACGCCGAACTCCGCCCGCTGCGCCACGAACTGCGCGGCTGCACCTGCCGGCAGTACGTCGGCCCGGAGCCGCTGGGGACGGTCTTCGCCCCGGAGCTGGTCGACCCGCGCTGAACCGGGCGCAGGGCGGCCCTGCGGCCCTGCGCCCGGCTCACGCCGGTGCCACGGAGTCCCGGCGGCGGGTCAGCGCTGGAGGGTGAGCAGGCCCGGACGCCAGGGCAGCTGGTCGTAGGGGCCGGTCGCGGTGGGGGACTTGCCCTGGTAGAGGAGTCGCAGGTTGCAGGGGTCGACGGTCATGGTCTGGTCGGGGTTGTC
>NZ_JBMVFA010000029.1:0-62004 GCF_049543595.1 Kitasatospora sp. NPDC094028
AAGCTAAGCCTCACAGCGCCGATGGTACTGCAGGGGGGACCCTGTGGGAGAGTAGGACGCCGCCGAACAATTCTTCAGAGAAACCCCCATCCGGAATCCGGATGGGGGTTTTTCGCGTTTCCGGCGGGCGGACGCCGGCACCCGCGCGTACCGGCGCACGGCCGTCAGAGCATGAGCTTGAAGCCGACGTGCGACGGTTCGAAGCCCAGCCGCTCGTAGAAGCGGTGCGCGTCGGTGCGGGTGACGTCGGAGGTGAGCTGGACGATCGCGGCGCCGAGGTTGCGGGAGCAGCAGACGGCCCACTGGAGCAGTTCGCTGCCGAGGCCGGTGCCGCGTTCGTCGGCGTGGATCCGGACGGCTTCGATGAGCGTGCGGCTGGCGCCCTTGCGGGAGAGGCCCGGGATCAGGGTGAGCTGCAGGGTGCCGATGACGCGGCCGGCGCGTTCGGCGACGACCAGGTGCTGGTTCGGGTCGGCGTCGATGCGGGCGAAGGCGGCCCGGTAGGGGGCGGGGTCGTCGGGGGTCTCGCGGGTGGCGCCCAGGGGGTCGTCGGCGAGCATGGCCACGAGGGCGGGCAGGTCGTCCACGGTGGCCTGGCGGATCGTAAGGTCGCTCATGGCATCGGGAGTCTAGCCCTCTGCCGTGGCCCGTCCAGGGGGCCTTCCAGCCCTTCCTCGGGGACCAACGGCCCGTCATCCTCCGGGCGCGGCAGTGGTGATGACGGCGAAGGGCGCGCCGTGCCGGTCGAGGAGCCGGCCGAGCCGGCCGACGCCGTGGACGTCGGTGGCGGGGAGGCGGACGGTGGCGCCGAGCTTCTCGCCGGTGGCGAGGGCCGCGTCGGCGTCGGGGACCTCGAAGTAGGGCAGCCAGTGCGAGGAGGTGCCGCGCGCGGTGTGCCGGGGGTCGAGCTGCACGAGGCCGCCGTGCGCGTCGTCGGTGCCGCCGCCGGCCGGGGTGAGGACGGTGTAGAGGAGCGCCTCGCCGATCGGGACGTCCTGCTCCTGCCAGCCGAAGACCGTTCGGTAGAAGGACTTGGCGCGTTCGGCGTCGGTGCTGTGGCACTCCGTCCAGCAGAGGCTGCCCGGTTCGGTGACGACGTCCAGGCCGTGGGTGTCGTGCGGCTGCCAGACGGCGAAGTCGGCGCCGGTGGGGTCGGTGAAGCCGGCCATCCGGCCCGCGGTGAAGACGTCGAAGGGGGCGAACCGGACGCGCCCGCCGGCCTGTTCGACGAGTTCGGTGGTGCGGTCGGCGTCGACGGTGGCGAAGTACACCGTCCAGCCCGGCAGGGTGCCCTCCTCGGGGAGCGGGCCGAGGGCGGCGACCGTCCGGCCGGCGAGCTTGAAGAAGCCGTAGCCGCCGGCCTCGGGGCCGGCCGAGTCGAAGGCCCAGCCGAACAGGGCGGTGTAGAAGGCGGCGGAGGCCCGGGTGTCGGGGCTGCTCAGGTCGAGCCAGACGGGGGTGCCGGGGCGGTACGCGGTGGTGAGCATGGCGGGGCTGCTCCCTCGGACGGGCCCGCGACGGGCACGGTCGTCGACCCCCCGGCTCTCCTTCCAGCGTGGCACCCCGGTGGGGGCGCCGCACGACGGACCGGGCGGCGGGCGCGGGCGGTCCGCGTCGGCCTTCGGCGGCCGTCCGGGCCTTGTCGGTGCGGGGCGGTACGGTGCGTACCGGATAGGTCCACCCGTACCGGTCGAAGGGGGCTCCGGTGAGCAGGCAGGCGCAGTCGGGGCAGCAGGCTCCGCTCCAGCTCGCGCAGGTCGAGGGCGTGCTGGAGCGGATCACGTACGCCAACGAGGAGACCGGCTACACGGTGGCCCGGGTGGACACCGGCCGGGGCGGGAACGACCTGTTGACGGTGGTGGGGGCGCTGCTGGGGGCGCAGGTCGGGGAGTCGCTGCGGCTGCACGGGCGGTGGGGCTCGCACCCGCAGTACGGGCGGCAGTTCACGGTGGAGAACTACACGACGGTGCTGCCCGCCACCGTGCAGGGCATCCAGCGGTACCTGGGCTCGGGGCTGATCAAGGGGATCGGGCCGCGGTTCGCCGAGCGGATCGTGGAGCGGTTCGGGGTGGACACCCTGGAGGTGATCGAGAACGAGCCGGGCCGGCTGATCGAGGTGCCGGGCCTGGGGCCGAAGCGCACCAAGAAGATCGCGGCGGCCTGGGAGGAGCAGAAGGCCATCAAGGAGGTGATGGTCTTCCTGCAGGGGGTCGGGGTGTCGACCTCGCTGGCCGTGCGGATCTACAAGCAGTACGGCGACGCCTCGATCGGGGTGGTGCGGAACGAGCCGTACAAGCTGGCCTCGGACGTGTGGGGCATCGGCTTCCTGACGGCGGACCGGATCGCGCAGGCGGTGGGGATCCCGCACGACAGCCCGGAGCGGGTGAAGGCCGGGCTGCAGTACGCGCTGTCGCAGAGCAGCGACCAGGGGCACTGCTACCTGCCGGAGGAGCGGCTGATCGCGGACGGCGTGAAGCTGCTGCAGGTGGATGTCGGGCTGGTGATCGACTGCCTGGCCGAACTGGTCGCGGCGGAGGGCGTGGTGCGCGAGTCGGTGCCGGGGGAGGGCGGTGAGCCGATCACGGCGGTCTACCTGGTGCCGTTCCACCGGGCGGAGATCTCGTTGGCCAACCAGCTGCTGCGGCTGCTGCGTTCGGACGTCGACCGGATGCCGTGGTTCGGGAACGTGGACTGGCCGGTGGCGCTGGAGTGGCTGGCGAAGCGGACCGGGGCCGAACTGGCGCCGGAGCAGGAGCAGTCGGTGCGGCTGGCGTTGACCGAGAAGGTCGCGGTGCTGACCGGTGGTCCGGGCTGCGGGAAGTCGTTCACGGTGAAGTCGATCGTGACGCTGGCGCTGGCGAAGAGGGCGAAGGTGGTGCTGGCGGCGCCGACCGGGCGGGCGGCGAAGCGGCTGGCGGAGCTGACCGGGGCGGAGGCCTCGACGGTGCACCGGCTGCTGGAGCTGAAGCCGGGCGGGGACGCCGCGTACGACCGGGACCGGCCGCTGGACGCCGACCTGGTGGTGGTGGACGAAGCCTCGATGCTGGACCTGATCCTGGCGAACAAGCTGGTCAAGGCGGTGCCGCCGGGCGCCCACCTGCTGTTCGTGGGGGACGTGGACCAGTTGCCCTCGGTGGGGGCCGGCGAGGTGCTGCGGGACCTGCTGGCCGAGGGCGGGCCGATCCCCTCGGTGCGGCTGACCCGGATCTTCCGGCAGGCCCAGCAGTCCGGGGTGGTGACGAACGCGCACCGGATCAACGAGGGGAAGCCGCCGCTGACGGACGGTCTGGCGGACTTCTTCCTGTTCGCGGAGGACGACGCCGAGCGGGCGGCCGGGCTGACGGTGGACGTCGTGGCGCGCCGGATCCCGCAGAAGTTCGGCTTCGACCCGCGCCGGGACGTGCAGGTGCTGGCGCCGATGCACCGGGGGCCGGCCGGGGCGGGGAACCTGAACACGCTGTTGCAGGCGGCGGTGACGCCGGCCCGGGAGGGGCTGGCCGAACGCCGCTTCGGCGGCCGTACGTTCAGGGTGGGGGACAAGGTCACGCAGGTCCGCAACAACTACGACAAGGGGCGCAACGGCGTCTTCAACGGCACAGTGGGGGTGGTGACCGCCCTCAGCGCGGACGACCAGCGCCTGACGGTGCTGACCGACGAGGACGAGGAGGTGGGGTACGACTTCGACGAGTTGGACGAGCTGGCCCACGCGTACGCGGTGACCATCCACCGCTCGCAGGGCAGTGAGTACCCGGTCGTGGTGATTCCGGTCACGATGTCCGCTTGGACGATGCTCCAGCGAAATCTGCTCTACACCGCCGTGACCAGGGCCAGGAAACTCGTGGTGCTGGTCGGGTCACGGAAGGCGATCGCGCAGGCCGTGCGGGCCGTCAGTGCCGGTCGGCGGCACGCGGCCCTCGATCATAGGCTGGCGACTGGATGATTATCCAACCGGATCGTTGCCTCTAATGTTCTCTTGACGTGAAGAGATTTACGGCAGAGCCTAGGGTGGGTGCCGATCTTGTCCGGTTCGTACCGGCAAGTGCAGCAGGTTTTGTAGGGGCGGGCCCTGTCGGGCCACCCCGGGTGCGCGACTGTCCTCCGGATGGGGGATGGTGGAGACAGTCAGGGCACCTTGGAAGAGGATTCATTTCGTCGGTGAGGAAGACGTGAGCGACAACTCGGTAGTACTGCGGTACCAGGACGGCGAGTACGAGTACCCCGTCGTCGAGAGCACTGCGGGCAACGCCGGCTTCGACATCTCGAAGCTGCTCCCGCAGACCGGCCTGGTCACCCTGGACAACGGCTTCGGCAACACCGCCGCCTACAAGTCCGCGATCACCTTCGTGGACGGCGACAACGGCATCCTGCGGTACCGCGGCTACCCGATCGAGCAGCTCGCCTCGCAGGGCGGCTTCATCGAGACCGCGTACCTCCTGATCAACGGCGAGCTGCCCAACGCGGACCAGCTGGCGCAGTTCAACCGCGAGATCACCCAGCACACCCTGCTGCACGAGGACGTCAAGCGCTTCTTCCAGGGCTTCCCGCGGGACGCCCACCCGATGGCCATGCTGTCCTCGGTGGTCGGCGCGCTCTCCACGTTCTACCCCGAGAGCCACAACCCGTTCGACGCGGACCAGCGCCACCTGTCGACCGTCCGCCTGCTCGCCAAGCTGCCGACGATCGCCGCGTACGCGTACAAGAAGGCGATGGGCCAGCCCTTCGTCTACCCGCGCAACGACCTGAGCTACGTCGAGAACCTCCTGCGGATGACCTTCGCCGTCCCCGCCGAGGACTACGAGCTCAACCCGGTCATCGTCAACGCGCTGGACAAGCTGCTCATCCTGCACGCGGACCACGAGCAGAACTGCTCGACCTCCACGGTGCGCCTGGTCGGCTCCAGCCACGCCAACCTGTTCGCCTCCATCTCGGCCGGCATCTCGGCGCTGTGGGGCCCGCTGCACGGCGGCGCCAACCAGGCCGTGCTGGAGATGCTGGAGAGCATCAAGAACGACGGTGGCGACGTCGACGCGTTCATCACGAAGGTGAAGAACAAGGAGTCCGGCGTCAAGCTGATGGGCTTCGGCCACCGCGTCTACAAGGCCTTCGACCCGCGCGCCGCGCAGGTCAAGGAGCTCGCGCACGAGGTCCTCGGCCAGCTCGGCAAGAACGACGAGCTGCTGGAGATCGCGCTCAAGCTGGAGGAGCACGCCCTCAAGGACGACTTCTTCGTCTCGCGCAAGCTGTACCCGAACGTGGACTTCTACACCGGCCTGATCTACCGCGCCATGGGCTTCCCGACCAGCATGTTCACCGTGCTGTTCGCCCTCGGCCGGCTGCCGGGCTGGATCGCCCACTGGCACGAGATGATCAACGACCCGACCAGCCGGATCGGCCGCCCGCGCCAGATCTACACCGGCGTCGCGATCCGCGACTACGTCGCGCTCGACCAGCGCTGACCTGACAACCGCAGGGGCCCGGCCGCAGAACGCGCGGCCGGGCCCCTGTGCGTTCCCACGCGAGACGGGCCCGAAGGCCCGCGCGGGAACGGAACCGAACGGCGCACGACTCCGGGGCCGACCGCAGCCGGGGACGGCCGCTCAAAGCGTCCCCGGCCCGCCGGCAACCCGGTGTCGTGCGCGAAGGCCGTCGAGAACGACGACCGTCCCGGGGCCCGCCGGAGCCCCGTCGTCGGCAGCCGGTGGAACCGATCGGGACGCGTTGCCGTTCGTCGTCCCGGCCCGCCGGAAAACTGCCGCACTACCAACCTAAGACGTATCAGGGTGCGAGAAGTTACGCCCGGGGGGTGTGAGCTGCCTCTCGCCACGCTCCGTGTGCGCGTCGTACCGGGCCCATACCACACCTTCTCTCGCGCCCGACGTCACCCTCCCCGCAGTCACGGCAACCGAGCGTGATAGGAATCGTGGCATTCCGGTACGGACCGTCGCGCACCCTCGTAGCGCGACGGCGGAACTGGGGAGGGAGTGCGCAGATGGCCAGGAACGTCGTCGTCACCGGCGGTGGTACGGGAATCGGGTACGAAGTCGCGCGACGGTTCGCCGAGGCCGGCGAACGGGTCGTGATCGTGGGCCGCCGGCGGGCGGTCCTGGAGAAGGCCGCGGTCGACCTCGGGCCGGGCGTCACCCCACTGGTCTGCGACCTCGCCGACCCGGACGCCGTCGAGCACGCGCTGCGCGAACTGCCCGAGCGGATCGACGTGCTGGTGAACAACGCCGGCAGCCGGGAGACCGTCATCGGCGGCGGGCCGCACGCCCTGCTCGCCCGCTGGCGCGGCGACTTCGAGCGCAACGTGCTGACCGTGGTGCTGCTCACCGAGTCGATCCGCGACCGGCTCACCGTGGGCTCCGGCCGGGTCGTCACCATCAGCTCCATCGCCGCACTGCGCGGGGCCGGCTCCTACGGCGCCGCGAAGGCCTCGCTGCACGCCTGGAACCACTTCCTGGCCGCCCAGTTGGGCACCTCGGGCATCACCGCCAACATCGTCGCGCCGGGGACGGTCAGCGGCACCGAGTTCTTCGGGCCCCGGCTGGACGACGCCGAGGTGGCCCGCCGCGCGGCGCGCACGCTGCTCGGCCGGATCGGCGAGACCGGGGAGGTCGCGGCGGCCGTGCATTTCCTCGCCTCGCCCGAGGCCGGGTTCATCACCGGCGAGATCCTGCACTGCAACGGCGGCGAGCTGCTGGGGCGTTGAGGCGCGTGCTGCGGGCCTGCGGCGGGGCCCCGGACCGGTCGACCGGTCCGGGGCCCCGCGCGCGTGTTCAGGACGGCCGGAAGCGGCGCAGCCGCAGGCTGTTGGTGAGAACGAAGACCGAGGAGAAGGCCATCGCGGCCCCCGCGATCATCGGGTTGAGCAGTCCGGCCGCCGCCAGCGGGATCGCCGCCACGTTGTAGCCGAAGGCCCAGCACAGGTTGCCCCTGATGGTGCCCAGGGTGCGGCGGGAGAGCCGGATGGCGTCCGCGGCCGCGCGCAGGTCGCCGCGGACCAGGGTGAGGTCGCCGGCCTCGATGGCGGCGTCGGTGCCGGTGCCCATGGCCAGGCCCAGGTCGGCCCGGGCGAGCGCGGCCGCGTCGTTGACGCCGTCGCCGACCATCGCGACGACCTTGCCCTCGGCCTGCAGCCGCTCGACCGTCGCCACCTTGTCCTCGGGCAGCACCTCGGCGATGACGTGCTGCGGTTCGATGCCCACCTCGGCGGCCACCGCCTCGGCCACCGCCCGGTGGTCGCCGGTCAGCAGCACCGGGGTGAGGCCCAGCGCGCGCAGCTCGGCGATCGCCTCGGCGCTGGTCGGCCTGACCGCGTCGGCGACCTCCAGGACGGCCCGGGCCTCGCCGTCCCAGCCGACCGCGACCGCCGTCCGCCCGGCCGCCGCCGCGGCCGCCGCGGCGCGGGCCAGGACGGGCGGCAGGTGCTGCGCGCGGTCGGCGAGCAGGGCCTCGCGCCCGGCGACCACCTCGCGGCCCTCGACGACCCCCCGCACGCCCCGGCCGGGGATGCCCTCGAAGCCCTCGACGGCGGGCAGCTCGCCGGCCCGGGCGGCGGCCGCGGCGATCGCGGCACCGATCGGGTGCTCGGAGGCGTGCTCCACGGCGCCCGCCAGCCGCAGCGCCTCGGCCTCGGTGACGCCCTCGGCGGTGTGGACGGCCAGCAGGGTCATCCGGCCGGTGGTGACGGTGCCGGTCTTGTCCAGCACGACGGTGTCGACCTTGCGGGTGGACTCCAGCACCTCGGGGCCCTTGATCAGGATGCCGAGCTGGGCGCCGCGGCCGGTGCCGACCATGAGGGCGGTCGGGGTGGCCAGGCCGAGTGCGCACGGGCAGGCGATGATCAGCACGGCGACGGCGGCCGTGAACGCCTGGGTGGGGCTGTCGGAGGCCAGCAGCCACACCACCAGGGTGGCCAGCGCGATCAGGATGACCGCCGGGACGAAGACGGCGGAGATCCGGTCGGCCAGGCGCTGGGCGGCGGCCTTGCCGTTCTGGGCGTCCTCGACGAGCTTGGCCATCCGGGCCAGCTGGGTGTCGGCGCCGACCCGGGTGGCTTCGACGACCAGGCGGCCGCCGGCGTTGACGGTGGCACCGGTGACGGCGTCGCCGACGCCGACCTCGACCGGGACGGACTCGCCGGTCAGCATCGAGGCGTCGATCGCGGAGCCGCCCTCGACCACGGTGCCGTCGGTGGCGATCTTCTCGCCCGGCCGCACCACGAAGCGCATCCCCACGGCGAGCCCGGCCACCGGGACGCGGACCTCGCGGCCGCCGCGCAGCACCGCCACGTCCTTGGCGCCGAGGTCCAGCAGGGCGTGCAGGGCGGCCCCGGCCCGGCGTTTGGAGCGGGCCTCCAGGAACCGGCCGAGCAGGATCAGCACGGTGACGGCGGAGGCCGTCTCCAGGTACAGGCTGCCGGAGGGGTCGGTGGCGCCGGTCGAGAGCGAGAAGCCGTGGTGCATCCCCGGCCGGCCCGCGTGGCCCCGGAACAGCGCCCAGCAGGACCAGCCGAAGGCGGCCAGGGTGCCGAGCGAGACCAGGGTGTCCATGGTGGCGGCGCCGTGCCTGAGGTTGGTCCAGGCGGCGCGGTGGAACGGCAGGCCGCCGTGGACCACGACCGGGCCGGTGAGCGCGAAGGCCAGCCACTGCCAGTTGTCGAACTGCAGGGCCGGGACCATGGACAGCAGGACCACCGGGAGGCTCAGCACGGCGCTGATCACCAGCCGCTCCCGCAGAGGATCGGGTTCGCGGTGGGCGGCGGTCGGCTCGGCGGCCGCGGGGGCCGCCGGGGGCGGTGGGGGTTCGGCGGTGTAGCCGGTCCGCTCCACCGTGGCGATCAGGTCCTCGACCGTGACGCCGGGCCCGTACTCCACCCGGGCCTTCTCGGTGGCGAAGTTGACGGTCGCCTCGACGCCGTCCATCCGGTTGAGCTTCTTCTCGATCCGGGCGGCGCAGGAAGCGCAGGTCATCCCGCCGATCGACAGCTCGACCAGGCCGCCGGCCTCGACGTCGGGGGCTGAGGTGGTCATGCGGAGGTGCTCCTTGCTGGGGGTGTGCGGCCGGGCCCTCGGCCGGACCCGGGGCCCGGCCGCACCTCGGGCCCCAGGGCTCAGGCGCTGCGGCCGACCAGCTCGTAGCCGGCCTCGTCGATCGCGGCGGCGATCTGCTCGTCCGCGAGCGGGGCGAGCGAGGAGACCGTCACGGTGCCGGCGGCGGAGTCGGCGGACACGCCGGTGACGCCGTCCAGGGCGGAGATCTCGGAGCTGATCGCCTTCTCGCAGTGGCCGCAGCTCATGCCGGACACGGTGTAGGTGATGGTGCTGGACAACGGGGCCTCCTGGGCGCGGTAGCGGCGGTCTCTGTGAACTGTGGGCTCTGACCTTGGCAACACCATACCCCTACGGGGTATTTCCGTGCGGGTGGGGCGGGTCGGAGACAGCCGGAGGGGCGGCCGGGACGGATGGGTGAGTGTCGAGATCGTCCCTTATGTTCGATATGTGTTCCCGATCCGCCGCGCCCAGTCTCCCTCGACGCCCACCGCCGCCGGGCTGCCGCCGGGCCGACAGCACGACGCCCTGCTGGCCGCCGACCTCCAGGACGTGCCGTTCTGGCGGCGCGCCGCCCCGGCGCTGGTCGCCGTTCTGCTCGTCGCACTCGCCGACTTCCTCACCGGAAAGGACCGTTACCTCGCACCGCTGATGACCGTCGTCCCGGCCATCGCCGCGCTCACCCTCAGACCCGTGGAACTGCTCGGCACCTGCTCGCTCGGGATCTTCGCCGTCTACGGGCTCAGCGTGTACGACGGCGTCGACCACATCAACGACGAGCGCTTCCTCTACGGTGCGATCGTCAGCTACGTCGTGCTCACGCTCTTCTCGGCCTGGGTCGCCAGGATCCGGATGCGGCGGGCGGCCGCCTTCGCCGCGGTCAGCTCCGTCGCCGAGGCCGCCCAGCGGGCGCTGCTGCGGCTGCCCGGGCCGGTCGTCGGGCCGCTGCGGCTCGCCGTCCGGTACGTGTCGGCCGCGGACGCCTCGCGGATCGGCGGCGACCTCTACTCCGTGTTGGAGACGCCACACGGCACCCGGGTCGCGGTCGGGGACGTCCGCGGCAAGGGGCTCGCCGCCGTGCAGACCGCCGCGGTGGTGCTGGGCGCGTTCCGCGAGGCCGCGTACGACGAGGCCGGGCTGCGGGGCGTCGCGGCACGGATCGAGGCCAGCGTCGAACGGCACGTGCCGGACGGGGAGTTCACCACCGCGCTGTTCGCGGAGTTCCGGGCGCCCGGGGAGATCGAACTGCTGCAGTACGGGCACGTGCCGCCGATCCGCGTCGACGGGGACGGGCGGGCGCACGTGCTGGACGCGCCGGAGCCGTGGGTGCCGCTCGGCCTCGGCCGCCTCACCTCGGGCGAGCCGAGCAGCTGGGGGCAGCCGTTCGGCACGGACGACGTGCTGGTGCTCTGCACGGACGGGGTGATCGAGGCGCGGCACCGCAGGAGCGGGGAGTTCTACCCGCTCGCCGAGCGGGTCGGGCCGCTGGTCCGGGGAGCGGCGCGGTCGGCGGGGGAGCTGGAGGCGGCGGTGGGGCGGGTGTACGCGGATCTGCTGGCGCACACCGGTGGGGCGCTGAAGGACGACGCGCTGCTGTTGTTGATCACGCGCACGGATTGACGGGGCCGGGGTCAGGTGGCGGTGACCTCCGCGAGGGCGCGGAAGAGCAGGGCGGTGGAGGTGGCGCCCGGGTCCTGGTGGCCGATGCTGCGCTCGCCGAGGTAGGAGGCGCGGCCCTTGCGGGCCTGGAGGGGGACGGTGGCGCGGGCACCCCGGTCGGCGGCGTCGGCCGCAGCCGCGGTGGCCTCGGGGAGGGTGGCGCCGGCGGCGGCCGCGTCGCGCAGGGCGGCGACGGCCGGGGTCCAGGCGTCGACGATGGTCTTGTCCCCGGGTTCGGCCTTGCCGAGGGCGCGGACGGCGTCCAGGCCGGCGGT
The DNA here is from genome assembly GCF_049543595.1 of Kitasatospora sp. NPDC094028. NCBI lineage: Bacteria > Bacillati > Actinomycetota > Actinomycetes > Kitasatosporales > Streptomycetaceae > Kitasatospora > Kitasatospora sp. NPDC094028. The sequence goes on from NZ_JBMVFA010000029.1 coordinate 10,985, forward strand.
CAGGGCGTCGGCGAGGGCCGCTGGTCCCGCGGGTCCGGGGAGGGCGGCGCCGATGGCGCGGAAGGCCTTGCCGTAGAGGGGGCCGGAGGCGCCGCCGACCTTGGAGATGAGGGTGGTGCCGGTCCTGGTCAGGACGGCGCCGGGGCCGTCCGGCCGGAGGCCGTCCAGGGCGGTGAGGACGGCGGCGAAGCCGCGCCGGAGGTTGCTGCCGTGGTCGCCGTCGCCGATCGCGGAGTCGAGTTCGGTGAGCCGGTCCCGCTCCTCCTCGACGGCGGCGGCGATCGCGCGGACCCAGGCGTCGGCGAGTTCGGTGTCGAAGTCCATCGGGTTCCTCCTCAGACCCGCTTGAGGGCGGGGGTGTCGGCCGGGGCGTCCCAGAGTTCGAGCAGTTCGGCGTCGGCCTTGGTGAGGGTGAGGGAGAAGCCGGCCATGTCGAGGCTGGTGACGTAGTTGCCGACCAGGCTGCGGGCGACGGTGATGCTGCGGTCGGCGAGCCGGGCGACGACCTCGCCGTAGACCACGTACAGCTCCAGCAGGGGCGTCGCGCCGAGGCCGTTCAGCAGGGCGAGCACCTCGTCGCCCGGGGTGAGGTGGTGGTCGGCGAGGACGGTCTCGACGACCTCGGCCGCGAGCTCGCGGGCCGGGCGGAGCTTCTCGCGGCGGCGGCCGGGCTCGCCGTGGATGCCGACGCCGACCTCGATCTCGTCCTCGGGCAGGTCGAAGCCGGGCTTGCCGGCGGCCGGGACGGTGGCCGCGGTGAGGGCGATCGCGAAGGAGCGGGAGGCGGCGTTGACCCGCTCGCCCAGGGCGGCCACCTCGTCCAGGCCGGCGCCGCGCTCGGCCAGCGCGCCGGCCGTCTTCTCGACCAGGACGGTGGCGCCGGTGCCGCGGCGGCCGGCCGTCCAGGTGGAGTCCTCGACCGCGACGTCGTCGTTGACCAGGACGGTGCGGACCTCCAGACCCTCCTCGGCGGCGAGTTCGGCGGCCAGCTCGAAGTTCATCACGTCGCCGGTGTAGTTCTTCACGATGAAGACGACCCCGGCGCCGTTCTCCACGGCCTTCGCGGCGGCCAGCATCTGGTCCGGGACGGGCGAGGTGAACACCTCGCCGGGGCAGGCGGCGTCGAGCATGCCGGGGCCGACGAAGCCGCCGTGCAGCGGCTCGTGGCCGGAGCCGCCGCCGGAGATCAGCGCGACCTTGGGGCCGGCCGGGCGGGCGGCGCGGGTGATCACCCGGTTGGGGATGTCCACCGTCAACTCGGGGTGGGCGGCGGCCACTCCGGCCAGCGCGTCCTCCAGGACGCTCTCCGGGGTGTTGATCAGCTTCTTCACGACGCTTCGCTCCCTCGGCTCACGGCTGCTGGACCCGACGCTACGCCAGACGGGGGTGGCGGGCACGGGGTGCGACACGCGGGTTTCCGGTCACTCTCCCGGAGCAGCGGATTCGGCCGTATGGTCGCGGGCATGAGCGAACACGTGGGGATTGTCCTGGTCTCGCACAGTGCCGCGCTGGCGGCCGGGCTGCGCGAGCTGCTCGGCGAACTCGCCTCGGACGGCGTGCGGGTGGCGGTCGCGGCGGGGACGGAGGACGGCGGGCTCGGCACCAGCTACGAGCTGATCGCGGGCGCGATCGCGGAGGCGGACGGCGGGGCGGGCGTGGTCGTGCTGCCGGACCTGGGCAGCTCGGTGCTCACCGCCGTGACGGTGCTGGAGGACGAGCCGCGGCCGGGTGTGCGGCTGGTGGACGCGCCGTTCGTGGAGGGCGCGGTGGCGGCCGCCGTCACCGCCTCGACCGGGGCGGGCCTGGCCGAGGTGGTCGCGGCGGCCGAGGACGCGCGGACGTTCCGCAAGCTCGGGTAGTCACTTCGCGTCGGCGTAGCAGTCCACCACCGCCGTGCTGAGCGGGAAGCGCACCGGGGTGTCGCCGAAGACCAGCCGCTGGGCCTCCTCGGCCGCCTCGGTGACGGCGGCGGCGACCTCGTCGGCGAGGTTGGCCGGGGTGTGCACCATCACCTCGTCGTGCTGGAAGAACACCAGGTGCGGGCGGTCCGCCGGGCTTGCCGCGGGCAGCTCGTGGAGGCGCCGGCGCAGCGCGGCGAGCAGGGCGAGCGCCCAGTCGGCGGCACTGGCCTGGATGACGTAGTTGCGGGTGAAGCGGCCCCGGGCGCGGGCGGTGCGGCCGCCGGCCTCGCCCGCCGTGTCGCCCTCGGTGAGGTCGAGGAAGGCGGCGGTGGCGGGCGGGCAGACCCGGCCGAGCCGGGAGGCGACCGTGCCGCCGTCCTCGCCGGTGCGGGCGGCGGCCTCGACGTAGCCCATCGCGGCCGGGTAGCGGCGGCGCAGGGTGTTCAGCAGTGGGCCGATGTCGCCGCTGGTCTGCCCGTACATGGCGCCGAGCAGGCCGAGCTTGGCCTTGTCGCGGTCGCCCTGGAAGGCGGTGGCGGCCAGCGCCTCGTACAGGTCGCCGCCGGCGGCGGTGCGGGCCAGGCCGGCGTCCCGGGAGAGCGCGGCGAGGACGCGCGGCTCCAGCTGGGCGGCGTCGGCGACGACCAGCAGCCAGCCCGGGTCGGCGACGACGGCGCGGCGCAGGATGCGCGGGATCTGCAGGGCGCCGCCGCCGCGGCTGGCCCAGCGGCCGGAGACCACGCCGCCGACCACGTACTCGGGCCGGAAGCGGCCGCCGCGGGCCCAGGCGTCCTGCCAGGCCCAGCCGTGCGCGACGTGGATCCGGGCGAGCTCCTTGTAGCGGATCAGCAGGGCGGCGGCCGGGTGGTCGATGCCCTTCAGCTCCCAGGAGCGGGTGGAGGAGAGCTGGATGCCGGCCTCGGCGAAGGCGCGCAGCACCTGGGTGTGCGAGTCGGGGTTGAACGGTTTGGCACCGAGGGCGTGTTGGAGCTCGACGGCGAGCTCGGCGAGCCGCCTCGGCTGGGCGCCGGGGACGGTCGGGCGCGGGCCGAGCAGCTCGGTGAGCAGCCGGTCGTGGACGTCGGTGCGCCAGGGCAGGCCGTCGTGCGCGATCTCGGCGGCGACCAGCGCGCCGGCCGACTCGGCGGCGGCCAGCAGCCGGAACCGCTGCCGGGCGGCCGGGTCGGCGATCGCGGTGATCCGGCGCTGCTGCTCGGCGTGCACGGCGACCACGGCCGTCAGCGGGTCGGCGCCGGGCGGCAGTTGCAGCCGGTCGGGGGCGAACAGGGTGTCCTGCCCGTCGTCCGCGTCGGCCAGGCCCGGCTCGGGCAGGTCGTCCGGCACGGGCAGGCCGCGCAGCCGGGACCACGCGGCGCCGAGCGAGCGGGGCGCGCCGAACCGGCCCTCGTGCGCCAGCAGCAGGGGCTCGACCAGCCGCAGGTCGTGGCAGCGGGCGAGCCGGTCGGGCAGCCGGGGCAGCAGCGGGGCGTACCCGCTGTCGGCGGCGGCCCAGACCCAGCGCGGGTGGTCGGCGGCCTCCCGGGCGGCGACGGCGGCGGCGAGGTCGGGGACGGCCTCGGGCGGGCCGAGCGGCGTGCCGGCGTCGTCCAGCGGCTGGAGGCGGCCGCCGGGGCCGTGCGGGTCGGGCGCGAGGGCGGTTCTGGGGGCCACGGGCGGGCGCCTCCTCTCCGGTGGGCGGGTCGGGTGTGCTGCGTGCGCGGGGGCGCGGTGCTGCGCGGCGTCGACGTTAGCGGGTGGGTACGACAATCCGGGCCGGGCGGGCCCCGGGGCGTGTGCGGCGTCGCGCCGGGCCGTCGTGCGTCCGGCGCGTATGGGCAGGGTGGGTGACAGCGCGTATGGTCGGCGAAATGACCGAGAACCCGTTCTTCGAGCCCAGCCCCCTGGTCTACGAACTGCCGCCCTTCGCCGAGATCCGCGAGGAGCACTACCTGCCCGCCTTCGAGCGCGGGATGGCCGAGCAGTTGGCCGAGATCGAGGCGATCACCGACACCCGGAGCGTGCCGACATTCGACAACACCCTGCTGGCGCTGGAGCGTTCGGGGGCGTTGTTGCGGCGGGTGAGCGCGGTGTTCGACAACCAGTCGTCCTCCGACACCACCGACCTGCTGGACGAGGTGGAGGCGAAGGTCAGCCCGCTGCTGGCCGCCCACCACGACGCGATCCACCTGGACCGCCGGCTGTTCGAGCGGATCGAGGCGCTGTACGAGGCCCGCGCCGGCCTCGACCTGGACGAGGAGTCGCAGCGGCTGCTGCGGCGCCGCTACGACGACTTCGTCCGCTCCGGCGCCCGGCTGGGCGAGGCCGAGCAGGCCCGGCTGCGCGGGCTGAACGCCGAACTCGCCGTGCTCGGCACGACCTTCCAGCAGAACGTGAACGCCGCCACCCGCGCCGCCGCCCTGGTGCTGGACTCCGCCGAGGAGCTGGCCGGCCTGTCCGAGGGGGCGATCGCCGGCGCCGCCGAGAACGCCCGGGTGCTCGGGCACGACGGCAAGTACGTGCTGAGCCTGAAGAACACCTCCACCCAGCCCGAACTCGCCCAGCTGACCGACCGGTCGGTGCGCGAGCGGCTGCTCGCCGCCTCGCTCGGCCGGGCCGGCGACACCAACGGCCCGCTGGCGATCCGGATGGCCGCGCTGCGCGCCGAGCGGGCCGCGCTGCTGGGCCACCCGAGCCACGCCGCCTACGTGGTGGCGGACGAGACGGCCGGCACCGTCGAGGCCGTGGACGGGCTGCTGCGCCGGCTGGTGGAGCCGGCCGTGGCCAACGCCCGCCGGGAGGCCGAGGAGCTGGCCCGGGTGGCGGCCGAGGACGGGGTCGGGGAGATCGCCGCGCACGACTGGGCGTACTACTCGGAGAAGGTCCGGCAGGACTCCTACCGGGTGGACGCGGCGGTGCTGCGCCCGTACTTCGAGCTGGAGCGGGTGCTGCGGGACGGCGTGTTCTTCGCCGCGAAGCTCGCGTACGGCCTGGAGTTCACCGAGCGGCCGGACCTCACCGCGCACCACCCGGACGCCCGGGTCTTCGAGGTGTTCGAGGAGGACGGCACCGCGCTGGGCCTGTTCATCGGCGACTTCCACGCCCGGGCGTCCAAGCGCGGCGGGGCGTGGATGGACTCGCTGGTGACCCAGTCCCGGCTGACCGGGCGACGGCCGGTGGTGCTGAACAACCTCAACATCCCGCTCCCGGCGCCCGGCGAGCCGGTGCTGATGTCCTGGGACGAGGTGCGCACGCTGTTCCACGAGTTCGGGCACGCGCTGCACGGGCTGTTCTCGGACGTCGAGTACCCGCTGTTCGCGGGCACCTCGGTGCCCCGGGACTTCGTCGAGTTCCCGTCGCAGGTCAACGAGATGTGGATGATCCGGCCCGAGGTGCTGGCCAACTACGCGCGCCACCACGAGACCGGGGAGCCGCTGCCGGCCGAGCTGGTCGAGCGGATGGCCGCGGCGGAGGGCTTCGGGCAGGGCTTCCGGACGGTCGAGTACCTGGCGGCCACGCTGCTGGACTGGGCCTGGCACACCGTGCCGCAGGGCCAGGAGGTCGCGGACGCCGAGGAGTTCGAGGCGCGGGCGCTCGCCGATGCCGGGCTGGCGGTGGCGGCGATCCCGCCGCGCTACCGGACGGCGTACTTCCAGCACGTCTTCTCCAGCGGCTACAGCGCGGCGTACTACGCGTACATCTGGTCCGAGGTGCTGGACGCCGACACCGTGCGGTGGTTCGAGACCAACGGGCGGCCGGTGCGGGAGAGCGGCGAGCTGTTCCGGCGCGAGCTGCTGGCGCGCGGGTTCAGCCGGGACCCGCTGGAGTCCTTCCGCGCGGTGGTCGGCCGGGCGCCGGACACCGCGCCGCTGCTGGCCCGGCGGGGGCTCGACTAGGCGGCGGTGAGCGTCACCGCCACCGGGGTGCCCGGCCGGGCGTGCGGGAGCCGGATCCGGACCGTTCCCGCCCGCCCGGCCGCGGGCTGCTCGACCTCGACCCGGGCGTCGGCCGGGGTGGCGGCGACCCGGGCGCCGTGCGGGAACGCGGCCGCCGGCAGGACGAGTTCGCTGCCGTGCCCGGTGCCGTCGGCGCGCCACGCGATGGTGCCGGCCGCGGCGTGGACGTCCGTCCCGGCGACGGCCGCCGGGTACGGGCCGAAGGCGGGTTCGTCGCCGGGGGCGGGGCTCCCGGCCCGGTCCAGCGCGCAGTAGCCGCCGTCGCCCCGGCACCAGTACCACATCGTCCAGCCCTCGGCGAAGCCGTCCATCGCGGCGACCTGCCGGCGGACGAGCTGCCGGTTGCCGGGCGTCCGGGAGTCCGGCGGGCCCCACTCGCCGACCAGGACCGGCAGGTGGTGGGCGGCCGGGTAGGCGGTGATCGCGGCGGCGTACCGCTCGACGAAGCCGTCCGCCGGGTTCCAGTCGGCGCCGTTCTCCACGGCGGTGTCGTAGAAGTGCGGGGCGTAGCCGAGCCGGGGCGCGCCGGGGCGCGGGTCGGTGAAGCCGGGCAGCCGGGTCGGCACGCCCTGGCCGACCAGGACGGTCGGTTCGACGAACAGCCAGGCGCGGGTGTCGACCCGGCGGACGGCGGCGATCAGCCGGCGGTACATGTCGGCGAGCCGGCCGCGTTCCAGGGCGGCGGAGGCGGCGGCGAGCACGGCCGGGTCGCTCGGGTCGCCGTCCACCGGGCCGAACGGCTCGTTGAACAGGTCGTAGCCCAGCAGTGAGCGGTGGCCGCGCAGTTCGCGGGCGAGCCGGGTGTAGAAGTCGGCCTGCCAGGCGCGCAGGTCGGGGTCGTCGTAGAGGTGGCGGAAGGCGGCCTGGACGGCGGGCTGGAAGTAGCCGGCGAACCAGTCGTTCGGGTCGGGGGTGAAGGGCAGGCCGTCGTCGCGGGTGGCCCAGGTGGGGATGCCGTTGGTGCCGCCGCCGAACTTCGGCCCGTAGACGTCCTGGTGGAGGTCGACCAGGACGAGCAGGCCCGCGCGGTCGGCCCGGTCGAGGAGCTGGTGCAGCCGGTGCAGTTCGGCGGGGTCGAGGCGGCCGCGTTCGGGCTCCAGCCTGGTCCAGGAGACGGGCAGCCGGACGAGGGTGAAGCCCTGCGCGGCGATGGACGCGAGGTCGGCCGCGGTGGCCTCGGCGTACTTGTCGAGGTTGAAGCCGCGCAGTCGGAGGTGCCGCCCCCGGGCGTCGGTGAGGGCGGTGCGGCCGTCCGGGGCGGTGGCCGTTCCGGTCGGGAAGCGGTCGGGGGCGCCGCCGTGGGCGACGGCCGGGGTGCCGGTCAGTGCGGCGGTGACGGCGAGCAGCAGGGCGACGGCGGTACGGCGCAGGCGCATCGGGGACCTCGCACGGCGGGGGACGGGGGCCCGATGATGCCTCCCGCGCCGGGCACCGCACAAGGGCCGTGCGCCTACCGGGAGTTGGCGGGAGGTCAGTCGGCGGTCGGCTCGGGCTCCGGCTCGACGGGGATGGTGGGCAGGACGGCGGTGGGCAGGTCGGCGGCGGCGGCCAGGCGCCCCCAGAGCAGGTCGGCCAGGGCCTGCACCATGCGGGTGCGCGAGCAGGGGCGGCTCTCCAGCCACCAGTCCCCGGCGGCCAGCACCATGCCGGTGATGCCCCGGCCCCAGGCCTCGGCGAGCAGGTCGCGGTCGGCGCCGAGGTCGATCTGGCCCTGGACGGCCCGGGTGATCTCCTCGGCGATCTGCTTGAGCGCGGGGGCGAGCGCGTTGCCCGCGCCGGTGGGGTCGCCGGGTTCGGGGTGGGTGAGCAGCCGGTAGACCTGCGGGCGGGCCTCGATGCCGGCGAGGTAGGTGTCCAGGACGTGTTCGACCCGGTCGCGGCGTTCCAGCGGTTCGGCGAGGGCGGCGCGGACGGCGGCCAGCAGGCCGCCGGTGTGGCGCTCGGTGAGGGCGCGGATCAGGCCGTTCCGGTCACCGAAGTGCCGGTAGAGGATCGGCTTGGTGATGCCGGCCTCCGCGGCGATGGCGTTCATGCTGGCGCCCGGCCCGTCGCGCTGGATGACCCGGTCGGCGGCGTTGAGCAGTTGCTCGCGTCTTGGCTCTCGGGACATGCGCTTCTCCTGCGAGTCGGGGGTGGTCTGGGCGTTGACACCGGTTACCAATCAGTAGCAGACTCCGACGATGTTACCGGAGGTAACACCCTGGTCGGCCGTACCCTTCCCCGGAGGCAAGCACCATGAGCAGCACGTTCTCGCTGGACCCGGGCGCGGACCAGCTCGCCGTACGCGACTGGCTGCACGGCTTCGCCGCCGACGTCGTCCGCCCGGCCGCGGCCGAGTGGGACGAGCGCGAGGAGACCCCCTGGCCGGTCATCCAGGAGGCCGCCAAACTCGGGATCTACTCGCTGGAGTTCTACGCCCAGCAGTACTTCGACCCCTCCGGCGTCGGCATCCCGATCGCCATGGAGGAGCTGTTCTGGGGCGACGCGGGCATCGGGCTGGCCATCGTCGGCACCACGCTGGGCGCCGTCGCGGTGCTCGCCAACGGCACCGACGAGCAGATCGGCACCTGGACCCCGCAGATGTTCGGCACGCCGGACGACGTCAAGCTGGGCGCCTTCTGCGCCTCCGAGCCGGACGCCGGCTCCGACGTCGCCTCGATGCGCACCCGGGCGGTGTACGACGAGGCCAAGGACGAGTGGGTGCTGAACGGCACCAAGACCTGGGTCACCAACGGCGGCATCGCCGACGTGCACGTGGTGGTCGCCTCCGTCGACCCGGAGCTGGGCGCGCGCGGGCACGCCTCCTTCGTGGTGCCGCCGGGCACGCCCGGGCTGAGCCAGGGCCAGAAGTTCAAGAAGCACGGCATCCGCGCCTCGCACACCGCCGAGGTGGTGCTGGACGGCGTCCGGGTGCCCGGCAGCTGCCTGCTCGGCGGCAAGGAGAAGCTGGACGAGCGGCTGGCCCGGGCCCGCGAGGGCGTGCGCCGCAGCGGCCGCGGCAATGCGGCGATGGCCACCTTCGAGGCCTCCCGCCCGGCGGTCGGCGCGCAGGCGGTCGGCGTCGCCCGGGCCGCGTACGAGGTCGCGCTGGACTACGCGACCACCCGGGAGCAGTTCGGCCGGGCGATCATCGAGAACCAGGGCGTGGCCTTCCAGCTCGCCGACGAAGACCCGGATCGACGCGGCCCGGCTGCTGGTGTGGCGGGCGTCCTGGATGGCCGCCAACAACCAGCCGTTCACCGCCGCCGAGGGCTCGATGTCCAAGCTGTACGCGGGCGAGACGGCCAGGTTCGTCACCACCCAGGCGATGCAGCTGCTCGGCGGCAACGGCTTCACCCGGGAGTACCCGGTGGAGCGGATGCACCGGGACAGCGCGATCTACACCGTGTTCGAGGGGACCAGCGAGATCCAGCGGCTGGTCATCGCCCGGGCGATCTCGGGGAAGCCGATCCGCTGACGGCCGGTCGAGGGGCTACCGGGCCAGCCAGAAGGTGAGCCCGGCGGTGAGCGAGCCCACCGCCGCGCCGACGATCGTCTGCGCGGTGGTGTGGTCCCGCAGCACCACCCGGGACCAGCCGATCAGCGCGACGCCCGGGTAGAGCAGCAGCCACAGCGGGCCGAGCGCGATGCCCAGGCAGACCACCGCGCCGGAGGCGACGGCGGTGTGCACGGAGACCTTCCACCAGACGGTGATCACCAGGATCGGGATCAGCGAGGCGAACATCGCCGCCACCATCGCCGTCAGGTCGGCGGGGGCGTGGGCCAGGATCATCACGGTGAAACTGACGGCGACCGAGCCCATGATGAACGGGATGACGGTCAGCCGGCGCTGCCGGTGGCCGACGTGCCGGTCCTCCAGGGTGCCCTTGCGGATGCCGCGCTGGATGAACAGGGTCGGGACGACGGCCGCGAACAGCGCGGCGAAGGCGGCCCAGGCCAGGCCCGTCCAGCCGTAGCGGACGGCGCCGATCAGCAGGCAGACCGCGATGATCACGTTCTTCGGCTCGACGCCGTCGGTGATCCGGCGGGCCCAGTCCGTCCGGGGGGTGGCGGCGGTCGGGGCCTCGGCCGTCGTGGGCTCGGTGGTCATCGGGGTGTGCTCCAGGCGGTGCGGATCGGTCTCTGTCGGACGATCGTATTTTCCTGGGGCGGGGATTCAGAACCGGGGCGGGCGGCCCTCCAGGAAGGCGGCCAGGCCCTCGCGCACGTCGCCGTCCTCGCGGGAGCGGCGCTCCCACGGGGCCAGCGCCTCGGCCGCCCGCTCGGCCGGGACGGCGAGCGCGGCCTTCACCGCGCCGATGGTCTGCGTCGAGCGGACGGTCAGCAGCCGGGCGAACTCCAGCGCGGCGGCGTCCAGTTCGGCGTCCGGCAGGACGCGCTCGGCCAGGCCCAGCGGCAGCGCGTCCCGGCCGCGCACCAACTCCCCGGAGAACAGCAGGTACTTGGCCCGGGCCGGGCCGATCAGCCGGGCCAGCCGCAGGGTCGGCACCGCCGGGTAGACCACGCCGAGCTTGGCCGGGGTGATCCCCAGCCGGGCGTCCTCGGCGACGAACCGCAGGTCGCAGGCGACGGCCAGCTGGCAGCCGCCGCCCACGCAGGCTCCGTGCACCACGGCGATCGTCGGGTGCGGGAAGGCGGCCAGCGCCTCCTCGGCGGCGACGTTGATCGCGTGGTAGGCGTCCGCGTGCTCCGGATCGCCGTACACGTCGGCGAGTTCGGTGATGTCGGCGCCCGCGCTGAAGGTGTTCCCGGCGCCGGTCAGCAGCAGGGCGCGCACGCCCTCGTGCGCGGCGAGCTGCTTCAGCACCTCGGGCAGCGCCTGCCAGATCGCCAGGGTCACCGCGTTGCGGCGGTGCGGGCGGGCGAACTCCAGCACCGCGACGCCGTCCGCGCCGACGTAGGCGTTCAGGCCCTCGGCCCGGGCGGGCAGGGCGGAGCGGTCGCGTACGAGCAGGGGCTGGTCCATGCGCACCTCCGGAGGGTTGTGTGCGCTCACTCTCTCAGGCTGCGCCGGCGCCCTCGGCGGCCGCCCCGGCGCAGTAGTCGCCGAGGCCGTGTTCGAGCAGCGCGAAGGCACGGTGGGCCGCGTCGAGCGCGCCGGGCAGCGCGTCCGCGGCGCGCTCGCCGGCCATCATCCGCTGCTGGTTGTCGCTGATCAGGGTGGTCCGGACGGCCAGCAGCTGAGCGGCGGCGAGGCGGGCGGTCAGCTCGTCGTGGGCCGGGTCCTGGGCGGCCAGTTCCTCGGCCAGCATGGACTGCGCGCGGTGGTCGAAGGCGGCGCCGGCGCGCAGGGCCAGTGCCGGGGTGGCGTAGATCAGCCGGACCACGTCGAGCACCACCGGGTCGTCGCTCAGGCCGGTGGCCGGGTCGAAGCGCTCCATCGCGGCGATGAACCGGTCACGCATCGCCGCCACCGCCGAGGTGCCCGCGGCGCGCTCGCGCACCGTCAGGGCGGGCTCGTCCAGGTGCTGCTCCATCGGGCCCATGACCAGGTCTTCCTTGCTGGGGAAGTAGTTGAAGACGGTCATCTTGGACACCTCGGCGGCGGCCGCGATCTCGGCCACGGAGACCTGGTCGAAGCCGCGCTCGGCGAACAGCGCGATGGCGGCCCGGAAGATCCGGATGCCGGTCTGGATCTTCTTGCGCTCGCGCAGCGGGAGCGCGTCGAGGTCGCGATCGGGGCCGAGGTCCAGTCCGGAGTGGGTCGCCATGGCAGGGACTGTACCAGGCTCAAAGATGTGTCGGGGCAAAAGGTTGCCCAGGGCGAAAGATTGGTTGGGATGAAGAGTTGACCAGGTCCAAAAAAGCGTGCCATGGTGAGGACGTGCCGCCGGCCGCTCCGGCCCGGCGCGAACTCCACCGACCAGAACTCCACCGACCATGGGGGGACTTGAGATGGCGACCGCCGTCCTCGGACAGCCCGGCGCGACCGAGCCGATGACACCCGTCCGGCGCAAGCTGGGCATGCTGCTCTGCCTGATCACGATCGTGCTGGCGGTGCTCGACATGAACATCGTGTCGGCGGCCACCGTGCCGATCGTCCGCGACCTCGACCCCGTCCACGGCGTCGACCGGCTGCCCTGGCTGATCAGCGCGTTCGCCCTCGCCGCCACCGCGCTGCTGCCGCTCTACGGCAAGCTCTGCGACATGTACGGCGCCAAGCGCGTGCTGATGGGCGCGGTCGGCACCTTCCTGCTCGGCTCCGGGCTGTGCGGGGCGGCGCAGTCGATGGAGCAGCTGATCGCCTTCCGGGCCCTGCAGGGCATCGGCGGCGGCGGGCTGATGAGCGTCACCATGGTCGTCATCGCGCAGTTCAAGGGGGCCGGCCCCGGCAGCAAGGGCAAGGGCAGCGCGATGGGCGGGATCATCGCGGGCATCGGCATGGCGGTCGGCCCGCTGATCGGGGCACTGCTCACCGACCACCTCAGCTGGCGCTGGATCTTCTACGTCAACCTGCCGCTCGGCGCGCTGGTGCTGGTCGGCGTCGGCCTGGTGATCAAGCTGCCGAAGACGGCCGGCCGCGGCGGCCTGGACTTCCTCGGCGCGGCCCTCGCGGCGGCCTTCGCGGTCGGCCTGCTGCTGGTCACCGAGTGGGGCGGCAAGGACTACGGCTGGACGTCCCCGGTGATCCTCGGGCTGGCCGCCGGCACGCTGGCCGTGTTCGGCCTCTTCCTCTGGCGCCAGGCCGTCGCCGCCCAGCCGGTGCTGCCGCTGTCGCTGTTCCGGATCCCGGCGGTGCGGCTGGGCTTCGCGATCCAGGGCCTGACCGGGATGGGCATGATCGGCTCGATCGTCCAGGTGATGCTCTACCTGCAGGTCGCCCGCGGCATCGCCCCGACCACGGCCAGCCTGTACCTCATCCCGATGGCGATCGGGATGACCGTGTCCGGCCTGCTGGTCGGCAAGCTGCTCGCCCGGGGCCACTCGCTGGGGATCTTCCTGCTGGCCGGCGCGGGCTGCGCGGCGCTCGCCATGCTGCTGCTCGGCCTCAGCGGGCCGGACACCCCGTTGGTCGCGGTGCTCGGCGAACTCGCCCTTCTGGGCGCCGGGTTGGGGCAGCTGATCGGCCAGCTGATCACGGTGGTGCAGGACGCCGCGCCCAGGCACCAGCTCGGTGTCGCGACCACCGGCATCCGGTTCTTCCAGAACCTCGGCAACGCGCTCGGCGCGGCGCTGTTCGGCAGCGTGCTGGCCCGGGTCTTCGCGGCCGGGGAGCCGGGGCTGCCGCTCGGCGCGGTGCGCACCCTCACGGGGGCGGCGCACGAGCACGCGGTGCGCAGCTTCTCCGACGCGGTGGACACGGTGTTCCTGGCCGCCGGCGGTGTGCTGGTGCTGGTGGTGCTGCTGGTGTGGCGGCTGCGGGTGGTCGGGGGCGCGCTGCTGGACGGGGACGCGCCGGCCGAGGGTGGCGCGGCCGTCGCGGGTGCGGCCCCGCAGTCGGAGTCGGGGGCGGAGCCGGTGCGGCCGGTGGTCGGCGCGCGGGCGGCCTGAGCGGGGCGGCGGCCCGGGCGGGACGGCGGCCCGGGCGGGACGGCCCGGGCGGGCGCCGGGGAGCGGTGGAGCGAACGGCGGGGCCCGGTGGACGGGGAGAGTCCACCGGGCCCCGCCGTACGTGCTCAGTCCCGGGCGGTGGCGGCGGCCCACTCGGGGGCGAGGATCCCCCAGACCTCCTTGTCGTGGCGCACCCCGTTGTGCAGGAACCACTCGCGCAGCACGCCGTCGAGCGTCATGCCGACCCGCTCGGCGACGGCCCGGCTGCGGGCGTTGGCGGCCGAGCACCACCACTCGGCGCGGTGCAGGCCCCGGGTGGTGAAGGCGTAGTCGAGCAGCAGGCGGACGCCCGCGGTGACCAGCCCGCCGCCCTCCCCGGCCGGCTCGGTCCAGGCGCCGATCTCGCAGGTGCCGCTCTTGGTGTCGAAGTGCACGAACATCACGCCGCCGACCAGCGTGCCGTCCCGCCAGATGCCGTAGATCCGGCCGGAGTCGGCGTTCTGGCGGTCGGCGTAGCGCTGCAGGGTGGCGCGGGCCGACTCCTCGTCGGTGGAGAAGCTTGCCCACGGGATCCACGGGTCGATGTGGGCGCGGCCGCGCTCGATGTGGGCGAAGAACTCGGGGGCCTGCCACGGCTCCAGCGGGCGCAGTTCGGCGTTCTCGGCAAGCGGTACGGCAAACACGGGCGGGGCCTTTCCGGTGGTGCGGAACGAGTCGGGGAGCCAAGGCCGGCGGTCGGGACCGCGCGGTGGCCGGATCCATTCATAACAAACGTTTGGTATGTACGATAGCCCCCATGACGCCAGCCCGTGGAGACCATGACGCCCGCCGCTCGGAGGTCTCCGAGGGGGTGTGGCGGGTGCTGTCCACCCGGGGCTTCGAAGGCCTCACGCTGCGTGCCGTCGCCGCCGAACTGGGCGCCTCCACCGGGCTGCTGACGCACTACTTCCCGAACAAGAAGGCCCTGCTCAGCCACGCGCTGGAGGAGCTGGACCGGCGCTCCGCCACCCGGCCCCGGCGGGCCGCCCCGGCGGACGGCAGCGCGCCGCCGCCCGCCGGCCTGGCCCGGATGCGCGCGGCGCTGCTGGACGTGCTGCCGCTGGACGGCGCCGCGGTGGCCGGCAACCGGATCTGGGTCGGCTCCTGGGACGTCGCGCTGGCCGACCCGGACCTCGCCCTCGCGCACGCGGGCCGCTACGGGCGCTCGCGGGAGGCGCTGACGGCGCACGTGGTGGAGGCCCAGCGGCTCGGCGAGCTCCCGGCGGAGGCCGACCCCGCGGACCTCGCCGCCGGGGCGCAGGCCTTCGTGCTCGGCCTGGTGGTGCAGGCGCTCTTCGCGCCCGGGGAGTTCCCGGCCGAGCGGCAGATCGCGCTGCTGGACGGACACCTGGCGGCGCTGGCCCGCTGACGCTGCCGGGGCGGCAAGCCCGGCAGGTCGCGGTCGCGCGGCGCGATACGCACAGTGACGAACCGGGTGCGGCGGCCGCGGGCCGGGGAGTGGCCTGCGGGGATGACCGGGAGAGCCGAAACGGTGACGGAGAGTGTCCGTTCAGCGGTTGTCGGCGGAAGTTTTCGGGTGGTGCCCCCAGCAGGATTCGAACCTGCGACCTACCGCTTAGAAGGCGGGTGCTCTATCCGCTGAGCTATGGGGGCGGGACGGATCGCGCCGGGCGGGCGTGACCGTGGCCGGGTTCGGATGGCGAGCGCCGGGGGCGCTCGTGTCCGGCCCCGTACCTGAGGGTGGGGGTGGGGGTTGGTGGGCCCTCGCCCTGTCGGGGACAGGATAAGGGTGTCCAGTTGCCGGGCCGGGTGTGACAGCACCGCCGTTGGTGTGTCGGTTCGGTGGAGCGGTCCGATAATCGCAGGTGAAGGCCGTGCGTGCAGCGGTCTGGCGATGTTCCGGGCCGGACGTTGTGCAGTCGTTACGGGGCTGCCGCCCCACCCGTTATGGATTCGACACGGAGAATGTGTCGCCGCCGGCGCGGGTGGGGGCCCGTATTCGGCTTCCGGCGGTCGATTGACGTGCGCGGACGGCGGTTCGGCGGCGTTCCCGGGCGCGTTCCCGGAGGCGCCGGCCGGGCCGCGGAGCAGGTGGTTTGTTGTCATGGCCGCGAGGAGTGGAGGGGCGGGCGGCGGCCAAAGGCTGAAATTCACCCCTGCGAGTGACAGTGACTATCGGAATGTGCCGAGTGGCCCAGGAGTTGTCCACAGGATTTCAGAAGTCCATCGCCGGAATTTCCCCCCTGACGCACTCTCGTCGCGCACCGCTCGATTCCGTACGGTGCATCGGCGAGAACGGAGAGTGCGCTGTGAACGAGACGCATGTGACGCTGCTCGGCAATGTCGCGAGCGAAGTGAGCTACGGGGAAACCGGCAGTGGCGTGCCGATGGCCAGCTTCCGACTCGGCTGCACCGATCGGCGGTACGACCGGGAGCGCGAGTGCTGGGTCGACGGTGAGACGCAGTGGCTCACGGTGACGGCCTGGCGGGCACTCGCAGTGAACCTGATCGGCTCGCTGTCGAAGGGGGATCCGGTGCTGGTGACCGGTCGGCTGAAGGTGCGGGAGTGGACGCAGGGTGAGATTCGGCGCAGCCGGGCCGAGGTCGACGCCCGATCGGTCGGACACGACCTCACCCGCGGTACCTCGGCTTTCCGTTGGGCGGTCGGGGTGCGCGGGCAGCCGCCGGGTGCGGTCGCGGTGGGCGGGGCGGCCGGATCGGAGGCCGGTGGCGAGGCGGTGCCCGGGTGGATCGTGAACGCTCTGGAGACCCGCAGGGTCGCGGCGGCGGCGCCGTCGACGGGCTCGGCGGGGCACTCGGGGCCCGCGGCGGCGGCGGTGGTGGCGGCCGTGGCGGCGGCGGGGGAGTCGGCCGCGGTGCCCGGCTCGGCGGCCGGCCGGGTAGGGGGAGGTGAGGCGGAGGAGAAGGGGAGTTGACGGGCTGATGACCCGTCCTGTCGACAAATACGTTGATCGAGAAGGCCATTGCGTCCGCACACGCATTCCGGACCGATCAAGGAAAGCGGCGCCCGGTTTCTGGCGGGGTGTCAGCTTGTGTGGATTCTGGGAGGATTGATAACGATCCAGATACGGAATCGTCCTGATTTCGCATGGGGGTTTCGGGGCCTCTGAGGCTCAATAGGATTCGTCTGGTTTCAAACCCCGCGACAGCGCCACAGGGGGCGCGTGCGGCATGGAAAGTCGGCGGGCCGCCCATCGGGCCGAGCCCGTCCCGGAGGGATTCCTGATGGTCCAGAGGCGGAAGCGGAGTCTGACCCGCATAACCACTGTCATGCTCACGACCAGCGTTGCGCTGGGCGGTGGCCTGTTCGCGGCCGGTGCGGCGGTCGCGGCGGACGGCCCGAGTGCGGGTGTCACCGCAGTCGTGCAGAGGGACATGCTCGGCGAGAAGGTCGACGTCGAGGGCAAGGGCACCGTCGACGGCGGCCTCTTCACCCTCCAGACGGCGGCCGGCGAGAAGCTGCGCACCTACTGCATCGACTTCGACAACCCGGTCTACCTGGACAGCGGCGCCGCGTACCACGAGGCGGACTGGTCGGCCAGCTCCCTCAACAGCAACGCGAACGCCCCCAAGATCCGCTGGATCCTGGACAACTCGTACCCGCAGGCCCCGCTGTCCGCGCTGAAGGCCGCCATCGGGGACGACGACCTGTCCGAGGCGGACGCCGCCGCCGGCACCCAGGCCGCGATCTGGCTGTTCTCGGACGGCAAGACCGCGACCCCGCGCAACGAGCACGCCAAGAAGCTGCGCAACTACCTGGTCGGCGACGCCAACAAGGGCGTCGCGGCCGAGCCGAAGCCCTCGCTGACGCTCACCCCGGACTCCGTCACCGGCAAGTCCGGCGGCAAGCTCGGCCCGTTCGTGCTGAACTCCAGCGCCAACGCGGTGAAGCTGGCCGTCTCCGGCGACGCGGCCGACAAGATCAAGGTGCTCGACAAGGACGGCAAGGCCGTCAACGGCGCCCTGAACGGCCCGATCAACAAGGACACCCAGCTGTTCCTGGACGTGCCGGCCGGCACTCCGGACGGCAAGGCGGCGCTCAGCGCCAGCGCCGACACCAACGTGCTCAGCGGCCGGGTCTTCATGAGCGACCTGGACGACGCGGGCCGGCACAGCCAGACCATGATCCTGGCCGGCTCCACCAAGGTCAGCGTCGCGGCCGAGGCCACGGCCACCTGGAAGCAGGGCACCGGCGCGCTGGTCGACAGCACCGCCAAGGTCGAGTGCGCCAACGGCGGCGTGCGCGTCACCGTCAACAACACCGGTGACCAGCCGGCCACCGTCACGGTCGGCAAGCAGCAGCTCACCGTCCAGCCGGGCAAGAGCGAGAACGTGCTGGTCAAGGTCGACGAGAAGGCCCACTACGACATCGCGGTGGCCGGCCCGAACGGCTACAGCAAGCACTTCACCGGCACCCTCGACTGCAAGACCGGCGTGACGCCGACCACCGCCCCGACCACCCCGGCCGCGACGGGCACCCCGTCCGCCGGTCCGTCGACCGCGGCCGCCCACCCGGCCCCGTCCGCCACCAGCGCCACCCCCGGCACCGGTGGCCTGGCCCAGACCGGTGCCAGCAGCAACACCCCGATCATCGCCGGCGTCGCCGGTGCCCTGGTCGTGGCCGGTGGCGCCTCGGTCTTCTTCCTGCGCCGCCGCGGCCGCCACGGTCGCACCACCGCCTGAGACGCCTGAGACGCCCGAAGCGTCCGAAGCGCCTGAACCGCCCGATCGCGGCCCGGAGGAGCTGAGCTCCTGAAGGCCCCGGGGCGGAACGACGGCCCGGCCCCCGCACCCGCTGCGGGGGACCGGGCCGTTGGCGTTGCCGCGGGGCCGGCGCAACGGCCGGGGCGGCCGGGGCGCTCAACCGGCGGGCGGGGATACCCCCGAGGGGCACCCCGGCGGTTCGGGGCTCTCGGCCGGGTGCGGCACAATGGAAGGCTGCAAGCCGAATTACTCCCGACGACGCCGGAGCGATCTCACGTGGCGGAATACATCTACACGATGCGCAAGGTGCGCAAGGCTCACGGAGACAAGGTCATCCTTGACGACGTGACGCTCAGCTTCCTCCCCGGAGCGAAGATCGGCGTCGTGGGCCCCAACGGTGCCGGTAAGTCCACCGTGCTGAAGATGATGGCCGGCCTGGAGCACCCCTCCAACGGCGACGCCTTCCTCTCGCCCGGCTTCACCGTCGGCATGCTCCTCCAGGAGCCCCCGCTGGACGAGTCCAAGACGGTCCTGGAGAACGTCCAGGACGGCGTCAAGGAGGTCAAGGGGAAGCTCGACCGCTTCAACGAGATCGCCGAACTGATGGCGACCGACTACTCGGACGCCCTGCTCGACGAGATGGGCAAGCTCCAGGAGGAGCTGGACCACGCCGAGGCGTGGGACCTGGACGCCCAGCTGGAGCAGGCCATGGACGCCCTGGGCTGCCCGCCCGGCGACTGGCCGGTCACCAAGCTCTCCGGTGGCGAGAAGCGCCGCGTCGCGCTCTGCAAGCTGCTGCTGGAAGCCCCCGACCTGCTGCTGCTCGACGAGCCCACCAACCACCTGGACGCCGAGTCGGTGAACTGGCTGGAGCAGCACCTGGAGAAGTACAAGGGCACCGTCGTCGCGGTCACCCACGACCGGTACTTCCTGGACAACGTCGCCGAGTGGATCCTGGAACTCGACCGCGGCCGCGCCTACCCGTACGAGGGCAACTACTCCACCTACCTGGAGACCAAGCAGTCCCGTCTCAAGGTCGAGGGCCAGAAGGACGCCAAGCGCGCCAAGCGCCTCAAGGAAGAGCTGGAGTGGGTCCGCTCCAACGCCAAGGGCCGCCAGGCGAAGTCCAAGGCCCGCCTCGCCCGTTACGAGGAGATGGCGGCCGAGGCCGACAAGATGCGGAAGCTGGACTTCGAGGAGATCCAGATCCCGCCGGGCCCGCGCCTGGGCAGCGTCGTCATCGAGGTCGAGAACCTTTCCAAGGCCTTCGGCGAGAAGATCCTGATCGACGACCTGAGCTTCACCCTGCCGCGCAACGGCATCGTCGGCATCATCGGCCCGAACGGCGCCGGCAAGACCACGCTGTTCAAGATGCTGCAGGACCTGGAGACCCCGGACGCCGGCAAGGTCAAGGTCGGCGAGACCGTCAAGATCAGCTACGTCGACCAGACCCGCTCCAACATCGACCCGAAGAAGACCCTCTGGGAGGTCGTGTCGGACGGTCTGGACTGGATCAACGTCGGCCAGGTCGAGATGCCGTCCCGCGCCTACGTGTCGGCCTTCGGCTTCAAGGGCCCGGACCAGCAGAAGCCGGCCGGCGTGCTCTCCGGCGGTGAGCGCAACCGCCTGAACCTGGCGCTCACCCTCAAGCAGGGCGGCAACCTGCTGCTCCTCGACGAGCCCACCAACGACCTCGACGTCGAGACGCTCTCCTCGCTGGAGAACGCCCTGCTGGAGTTCCCCGGCTGCGCCGTGGTCATCTCCCACGACCGCTGGTTCCTGGACCGAGTGGCCACCCACATCCTCGCCTACGAGGGCGAGAGCAAGTGGTTCTGGTTCGAGGGCAACTTCGAGTCGTACGAGAAGAACAAGATCGAGCGGCTGGGCGCCGACGCCGCCCGTCCGCACCGGGCCACCTACAAGAAGCTGACCCGAGGCTGACATCCAGCTGTCACAACGGCCCGGCAGACTGCCCTCCGGGGCGGCCTGCCGGGCCGCGGCCCGTCGCCGACGTGCGGCGGCGGGCGAACGGACACCGAGGAGAACACCCGTGGCCCGCCACATCTACGCCTGCCCGCTGCGCTGGTCCGACATGGACGCCTTCGGGCACGTCAACAACGTGGTCTTCCTGCGCTACCTGGAGGAGGCCCGCATCGACTTCATGTTCACCCAGGCCGCCGAGGCCGGTGCCGGGGAGTTCGCGGGCGGCTCGGTGGTGGCCCGCCACGAGATCGACTACAAGCGCCCGCTGGTGCACCGGCCGGAGCCGGTCACCATCGAGACCCGGGTGACGCACATCGGCAGCGCCTCGCTGACCGTCACCTACGAGATCAAGGACACCCACGAGGACGGCACCGAGACGGTGTACGTCCGGGCGTCCACCGTGGTCGTCCCCTACGACCTGGCCGAGGGCCGGCCGCGCCGGATCTCGCCGGTGGAGCGGGAGTTCCTGTCCCGGTTCATGGACGAGGAGCCCGCGGTCGCGGCAGTCTGAAAGCACACCCCGCACCAGCAGCACGCCCACGACGATTCGAGCTGAGCCGCGTTGACCGTCACCGCCCGCCTGGCCTTCACCGACACCCGGGAGGCCGCCGACCTCTCCGCCTTCCTGCTGCGCCTGCTGCGCTTCGACAGAGCGGCGGTCGTGCGGCTGCAGGCGGTCGGCCCGGCGCGGGACGGAAGCGGGCAGGGCGGGCAGGACGCGGACGGGCAGGCCGGGCCGGGCGAGGCCGGCGACGGCGTGCTCGCGGTGTTCGGACGGCTGCCGCTGGGCGGCTCGGGCGCGCTGGTGATCCGCACCGCGCGGCTCGGCGGCCTCGACGGGCCGGTGGACCTCACCGTCTCGGCCGGGCAGCTGCTGGACGGCGTGGACGCGGAGACCGGCGCCGTCGCGCTGCCCGCGCCGGTGACCGGCCCGGCCTGGGCCGGACTGCTGCCGCCGCGCACCGGCTGGCGGCCGGTCGGCGCCCCGCCGGCGGCCGAGGTGTACCCCGAACTGATGGCCGGCGTCCGGGAGTTCCGCGAGCGCAGCGAGGCCGTCCCGGCCCACCACCGCACCCGCGCGGTGCTGGACGGGCTGGCCGACGAGATCTGGTCGCGCCCGGTCGGCGCGCTGCCGGAGCTGCCGCTGCGGGCGGTGCACGCCGCCTACGTGATCGGCTTCCTGAAGCCCGGCGCCCCGCTCACCGCGCACCGGGCGGGCGGCTGGCTGCGGCTGAGCGCTCCGGCCGGCTCGGTGGTGCTGCGCACCGCGGCCGCGCCGGGCGCGGGGCTCGGGCTGAGCCCGCTCAGGTAGGTCAGCCCTCGGTGTTGATCATCGAGGCGGCGGCGTACGTGAGGTAGTCCAGCAGCTGCCGTTCGAGTTCCTCCGGCAGTTCCAGGCCCGCGACCGCCGTGCGCATGTGCCGCAGCCAGGCGTCGTGCGCGGCCTTGTCGACCCGGAACGGCGCGTGCCGCATCCGCAGCCGCGGGTGCCCGCGGCGCTCGCTGTAGGTGCGCGGGCCGCCCCAGTACTGCATGAGGAACAGCGCCATCCGCTCCTCGGCCGGGCCGAGGTCCTCCTCCGGATACATCGGCCGCAGCAACTCGTCCTCGGCGATGCCCTGGTAGAACAGCTGCGCCAGCCGCCGGAAGGTCGGCTCACCGCCGACCTGCTCGAAGAGGGTCTCCTCGCTGAACGTGCCACGCCCGATCTCATTCACCCGACCATGGTCGCAGACGCCGGCGGGGCCGTACACCAGGACCAAAGGCGTACGACCCCGCGCGATCGGCGGATTCAGCGGGGGACGGCTACGCGTCCTCCCACTTGAACAGCTTCCAGGAGATGGCGGTCAGCACGGCCGCGAAGAGCAGCAGGCCGCCCATGGTGGGCAGGGCGTCCATGACGCCGCCGCCGCGGGTGAGCACGGACTGGGCGCTGGTGACCAGGTAGTGCAGGGGCATGACCTCGGAGACGGTCTTCAGCCAGCCCGGTGCGCTGTCCATCGGGAAGAAGGAGCCGGAGAGGAACGACATCGGCAGGACGATGACCTGCGAGATGCCGCTCGCCGCCTCCTCGGTCTTGGCGACCGAGCCGGCCAGCAGGCCGATCGACATGAAGGCGAGGGTCGCGCAGGCGACCAGCGGCAGGATCAGCCACCAGTTGCCGGTGAGCTTGAGCCCGAAGAAGCTGGTCGCGACCACCAGGAACACGGTGGTCTGCAGGAACGCCGTCACCAGCGAGACCAGGATCCGGGAGCTGACCACCGTGCCGGCGCTGATCGGGGCGAGGCGCAGGCGGCGCAGCACCTTGCTCTTGCGCCAGTTGACCAGCGTCAGCGCGGCACCGAAGACGGCGCCGGTGGCGACGGCCCAGCCGAGCAGGCCGGGGGTGAGGAACTGGATCGGCTTGAGCGATTTGTCCTCGACCTGCTGGGAGTCCAGCACGAAGGCGGGCTTCTGGCCGGTCGCCTTCTGGTTGGCCTCCTGGACCACCGAGTTGAGGATGCCCTGCAGAGCGCCGGCGCGGACCTGGTCGGCCGCGGTGAAGCGCAGCTCGACGGTGCCGTCCGGGCCCTGCTTGATCAGCGCGTCGAAGTCGCCCTTGCGGACCTTCTCCAGCGTGGCGGCCTCGTCGTCGGTCCTGGTGATGGTGAGGACCTTGTCCAGCCCGGCCCGGTCCGGCCCCTGGACCGAGTCGAACAGCTTCACCGCGCCGACCTGCGCCACCTTGGCGTGCGGGCTGGCGCCGCCCTTGCTCACGGCGCCGAAGAACACCAGGAAGACCAGCGGGAAGAGCAGGATGAAGAAGGTCGCGGTGCGGTCGCGCTTCATGCCGAGCAGCATCGCGCGGGACAGGCTCCAGAACGCGCTGACCCGCTCCCGCCCGCCGGCGTCGGCCGAGGCGGGTGCCTTCGGCCGGGTGGTGGTAGCGGTCATGCGCGGAACTCCCGTCCGGTGAGCTGGAGGAAGACGTCCTCCAGGGTGGCGCCGCGCACTTCGAGGCCGCGCAGCGCGTTCTGCTCGGCCAGCACGCTGAGCACCGGGGCCGGAAGCCGGGTCGAGACGGAGAGCGTGACGGTGTCGTCCTCCAGCGTGGCGAGGTCGGCGCCGGCCGCGGTCAGCAGCTCGCGGGCCCGCTCGACCGGCAGCTGGCCGGAGGCCACGCTGATCCGGACGGTGTCGTCGATCTCGCGGATCAGCGCCGCCGGGGCGCCGGTGTGCAGGATCTTCCCGTGGTCCATGATCGAGACCCGGTCGCAGAGCACCTCGGCCTCGTCCAGGTAGTGCGTGGTCAGGACGACGGTGCGGCCCTCGGCGTTGATGTCGCGCAGGAGGTCCCAGAGGTTGCGGCGGGCCTGCGGGTCGAGGCCGGTGGTGGGCTCGTCGAGGAAGACGAGCTCCGGGTCGTGGGCCAGGGCGCACGCGATCGACAGGCGCTGGGCCTGGCCGCCGGACATCTGGTCGGTGAGCGTCTCGGACTTGTCGGCGAGGCCGACCCGCTCCAGCATCGCGTCGGCCCGCTTGGGGCCGACCCCGTAGAACGACGCGAAGGTGCGGATGGTCTCCCGGGCCGTCAGCTTCCGGAAGAACGCGGAGGCCTGGAACTGCACGCCGATGCGCGGCAGCAGTTTCGGATTGCGCGGCCAGGGCGCCATCCCCAGGAGCTCGATCCGGCCCTCGTCGGGCTTGCGGACCCCCTCCAGGATTTCCATCGTGGTGGTCTTCCCGGCGCCGTTCGGGCCCAGGATTCCGTAAAATTCGCCGGCCTCGACGGTCAGTGACACCCCGTCGACAGCCTGCACATCCCCGTACCGCTGACGGATGCCGTCAGCGGATATAGCTGCAGTCATGTGCCCTGAGAATACGGCTCCCGGGCGCGTTTGTGCACATCGGGGGCCGGGGATTTGGGGATTCCTTGAGGGTGGGGGCGAAAAGGGCCGGGCCGGGCGGAAAGTGAATTCCGCCCGGCCCGGCCCGAGTTGTCGCTGACGGCCCCTCAGGGGCGGGTCAGGCGCGGTGCACCGTGATGGTCGTCCAGGCGCCGATGTGGATCCGGTCGCCGTCGTTCAGCACCACCGCGGTGTGCGGGGCGATCGGCTCGGCGCCGCCGTTGACGGTGGTGCCGTTGGTCGAGTCCTGGTCCACCAGGACCCAGCTGCCGTCCGCCTGTTCGGCGAGCAGCGCGTGCTGGTGCGAGGCGCCCGGGTCCTCCGGGGGCACCGACAGGTCGATCTCGGGCACGGTGCCGCGGTGCTGGCTGCGCCGCCCGATCCGCAGCTGGCCGCGGCCGGTCAGCGGGATGCGCCGCTCGGGGCAGTACGGCGGGAAGAACAGGCCGGCCGCCTCGGGGCCGCTGCGGGTCATCATCTCGGTGAAGTAGTCGCGGTCGGCGGCGACCACGGCGATCCAGTTGGCCCGCGGGGGCTCGGCCGGCGCGGGCTCCGGCCGGCCCTGCGGCTGCTGCGGCTGCTGCGGCACCGGCGGGGCCAGGTGGAAGGACGTGCCGTAGTCGCGGTTGCCGGCGGGCTGCCCGGCGTAGACCGGGCCGGAGTCCGAGCCCAGCACGGCGTCCGGGAAGGCGCCCTCCGGCGGAGGGTAGCCGTAGACGTGCGGGTGCTGCGCGCCGTCCGGCTGCGGCGGGGCGGCCGGGGGCTGGTGGACGGGCTGCGGCTGCGGGGCGCCGCCGTACGCCTCCGGGATGTTCAGCGGCGGCGGCTGGGCCGGCCCGGGCGCGGGCATCCCGGTGGGCGCCGGCGCGGGCATGCCGATGGGCGGCGGCTGGCGGCGCGAGGGCGTGGACAGCTCGTAGTCGTAGCCGCACTCCTCGCAGAACCGGCCGGTCTGCGGGCTGCGGCAGATCGGGCAGAGCACCAGGCCCTCGGTGAGGTCCGGGAAGCCGTGGCCCGCCGCGGGCGGCGGTACGGCCCCGGGCGGGGGCGGCGGGTAGGCCGCGGGCGGCGGCATCGGCGGGGCGCCGTAGGGCGCGCCGGGCGCGGGATGGCCGCCCTGGGCCCCGGGCGGGGCCGGGGGCGGCGGGGTCATGGGAAAGCCGCAGAAGTCGCACCAGTCCTCGGCCTGCGACTCGTGGCCCCTCGGGCAGATCGGCATCAGGTCCCCCTCACTTCGAGCACGTCGAGCCGGCTTGGGGCGGCGTCGCGCCGGGCCGCCGGCCCGGCCACGTCTTCAGCGGTCACTTCTTCACACGCACCGTCTTGGTCGACCGGGTCTCAAGGGTCATCGAGTCGGCCTCGCTCACGTTCTTACGGAACCGAACCGTACCCTCCTTGGCGTCGACGACGTCGACCACCTTCTGGAGCAGCTTGTAGGTGCCCTCGTTCCCGGTCTCGTGCGCGATCCGGACGGCGGCGCCCAGCTTGGCCGTCGCGGTGTCCACGTCCCCGGCCCGGTGGGCCTCCAGGCCCTCCTGGATGGAGGAGGCGAGCACGGCCTGCCCGGTGTAGTGGGCGACCTGCGGGCTGATCCGGGTGGAGGCGGCCAGGTCGTCCGTCCAGACGGCCTTGACCAGGCCCTGGGAGAGCACCTCGGG
Source organism: Kitasatospora sp. NPDC094028 (assembly GCF_049543595.1). Taxonomy (NCBI): domain Bacteria; kingdom Bacillati; phylum Actinomycetota; class Actinomycetes; order Kitasatosporales; family Streptomycetaceae; genus Kitasatospora; species Kitasatospora sp. NPDC094028. The sequence continues at coordinate 36,583 of NZ_JBMVFA010000029.1, forward strand.
GGTGCCGCCGCCGACCTGCGGGGGCAGCACCAGGCTGATCCGGGCGGCGAGCATCTCGTTGCCGATCGAGGCGGCCGGGACCTCCACACAGACGTGGTAGTCGCGGCTCTCGTCGCCCCAGGAGCCGGTGGGGTAGTCGCCGGCCCGGGGCCCGGCCTCGGTGCGGCGGGCGGTCAGGTCCTCGACCGCGGGGGCGACCTGCTTGACGAACTTGACGGTGGCGTTGGCCGGGGTCCAGATCCGCAGTGCGACGTCGGCGACCTGCTTGCCCATCGCGCCGGCCATCATCGAGCGGAAGTCCTCGGCCAGTCCGGAGGGTTCGGCGACGATGTCGGTGGTGCCGAGCAGCGCGGAGGAGATCTTGCGGAGCTCGTCGATCCGCCAGTCGGTGCCGACGCCGCGGCAGTCGGCGGTGAAGTGGCCGGTGACCCGCTCGACGGTGCGGGCCAGGTCCTCGGCCGACTCGTGCTCGTTGTTGCCGTCGGTGAGCAGGATGGCGTGCCGGATGGCGATCTCGCGGCGGGTCAGGAAGAGCTGGTCGGCCTTGGTCAGCCAGGTGCCCATGGCGGTGCCGCCGGCGGCGGTGAGCCGGCGCAGCGACTCCTTGGCCTGCTCGCGGGTGGCGGCGGAGGCGATCGCCAGGCTGCCGTCGCCGGGGTAGATGTCGCGGGCCTCGTGGGTGCCGGCGACGACGGCGAAGGCGGTGCCGTCGCGCACCGCGTCGATGGCGGCGGCGGTGGCCTCGCGGGCGCCGTTGATCTTGGTCTTGGGGTAGTCCATCGAACCGGAGCAGTCGACCAGGATCACCACGGCCGCGGCGGCGTCGGTGCCCGGCGGCGTGGCGTCGAAGCGGCCGAGCGGGCGGCCGCCGGAGGTGCCGCCGCCGGTGGAGGTGACGGTGACGATGGCGTTGACCTCGCGGGCGCCTTCGGCGAGGCACTCGTTCTGGAAGATCTCCACGTCGAACTTGGGCAGGTTCGGCTTCGCCAGTGTGGCCATGGGGCGGTCGGCTCCCGTCGGATGCGTGGTGGGTGTGATCGGGTCGGTGGGGCGGTCCGCCGGGTGGCGGTCCGCCGGGCCGGGGCGCGCTCAGGCGGTCGGCGGGTGCGGGGGCCGGGGCGGTACGGGCGGCGCGGCCGGCGCGGGCGGTGCCGGGGGCAGCGGGGCGGCGGGGGAGCCGATCACCGGGAGGTCCGGGAGGGTCGGCTCGTAGTCCTCGTCGTCCTCGGCCGGCGCGGTCGGCGAACCGGCGGGCCGGGCCGGCGCGGCGGGCGCGGCCGGGCGGCTGATGATCGGCAGGTCCAGCGCGGTGGGCGTCTGCTCGACGTCCTCGACCGGCGGCGGGTCGATCGGCAGCACGGCGACGGTGATGTTGTCGTGGCCGCCGGCGGCGACCGCGAACTTGACCAGGGTCTGCGCCGCCGCGAGCGGTTCGGCGCGGGCGTCGGGCCGGACGAAGTAGGCCAGGTCGGTGGCCGCCTCGGCGTAGTTCCACAGGCCGTCGGTGCAGATCAGCAGCACTCCGGGCACGTGCGGGGTGAAGTCGAGGGTGTGCGGGACGACCTCGTCGGCGTCGGCGCCGAGCCAGCCGGTGATGGCGTGGGCGCGCGGGTCGGCGTAGGCCTCGGCCTCGGCCATCAGCCCGGCCTCGACCATCCGGGCCGCCCAGGAGTCGTCCTGGGTGAGCCGGAACGGCTCGGCGGCGCGGTCGTCCGGGATCCAGTACGCCCGGGTGTCGCCGACCCAGCCGATGGTGACCCGGCCGCCGGCGGCGATCGCGCTGACGTAGGTGCAGGCGGGGGCGTTGACCTCGGGCCGGCTGGGCGAGCCGTCGGCGGCGAGGTCGGCGACGGCCTTGGCGGCGTCGGCGATGGCCTGGCGCATCGCGTCCTCGTGGTCGCGGCCGGCCTCCAGGGAGGTGAGCAGCGATTCGGAGGCGGCGTCGACGGCGGTCTCGGAGGCCTCGTCGGGGCGGTCGGAGGAGGAGACGCCGTCGCAGACCACGGCGACCACGACCGGCTCGCCGCCGGGCAGCGAGGTGGCGGCGACGGTGAAGGAGTCCTCGTTGCGGTGGTGGCGCACGCCGCGGTCGCTGACCCCGGCGACGCCGGCGAGCGCCTTCTCCATGTGGTCGCGCGGGCGCGGCTGGGCGCCCCCGCAGGCCTCGCAGTAGCCGTCCGGGGCGACGCTCGGCTGCCCGCAGTGCACGCAGACCGGCCCGCGCTGGGCGGGGACGGCCTCGGCGTGGGCGGCGGCCCAGCTGGCGGGCATCGCGCCCGGCGCGGAGCCGCCGTCCCGGGCGGCGCCGCAGCGGTTGCAGAAGGCGTCGTCCGGGTCCATCGACTCGGCACAGCTCGGGCACTCGGTCTGCTGCGGCATCGGTTACACCCACGTCCTGGGGCGGGCGCGGTTGGCCCGTTCCACCATCTCGATCCTGGTCTCGGCCCGGTCGGCCAACCGGGCGAGTACCCGGTAGGACTGTTCCAGGGCGAAGCGCAGTTCCCGGTCCTCGGCGGGCCGCCCGAGCACGACCGTGGCGGCGGCCTCCCGCCGACGGTTCTCGGGGGTGGCGCCGACCCAGTCGAGGGCGGCGCTCAGCACCTCGACGGACAGCTCCTCGCGGAGCCGGTCGTCCAGACGAAGGGCCGCCAGCTGGGCGGAGCCGGCGGTGAGGTCGGCGGCCAGGTCCTCGGTGGCCGGGCGTTCGCGCAGGCGGGCGCGGACGGCGGCGATCCGGGCGGCGGTGTACTGGCTGGAAGTGGCCGGGACGGACTCCAGCACCCGGACGGCGGCGGGCCGGTCGTCCTCGGCGAGGCGGACCCGGGCGAGGCCGAAGGCGGCGCTCAGGTAGGCCGGGTCGGTGGTCCACACGAGCCGGTAGAACTCGGCCGCGTCGCCGCCGTCGCCGAGCAGTTCGGCGCAGATGGCCAGGGCGAGCTTGGTCGCGGCCTCGCCGGGGAAGGCGTCGTAGACGGCGTCGAAGGCCTCGGCGGCGGCCCGCAGGGCGGTCTCGTCAACTCGCCCGCCCGCCTGCGCGTGCTCCTGGCCCTCGGCCCGGGGCGCGCCCCCGCCCGCGCCGCCGGCCGCCGCCTCGACCAGGGAGGCCAGGCCGCGGTACCAGACCACCCGCCAGTCGTCCGAGTACTCCTCCTCCAGCTTGGCGAGCTCGGCCAGGGCCGTGCCGTGGCTGCCGAGTTCGAGCAGGGCGCGCAGTTCACGCAGCCGGCTCTCGACCGAGGGGACGGGGGCCCCGGCGAGGGCGGCGAGGGCCTCCTCGGGGTCGGTGGCGAGCAGGGTGGCGAGGAAGCCGGCGTTCGGGTCGGTCGGGTCGACCCGGGGGACGGGCAGCGCGAGGGCGGCGGCGGCCGGGTCGAGCGGGGCCAGCCGGAGCTGCCCGGGCTGCTCGGTGGGAAGCACCAACTCGGTGTCGACGACGCGCAGTTCGGGCCCGAAGAGGGTGGAGAGCGCGGGTCTGGCCTTGCCGTCCTGGAGTGCCAGGACCTCGCGCAGCACGCCGGTGAGCTGGTCGGCCATCTCCTCGGCGGAGGCGAACCGGCGGGCCGGGTCGGGGTCGGTGGCGCGGACCAGGAAGCGGTAGTACGACTCGTACCGGGCGAAGACCTCGACGTCCTCCGGGCCGGGCAGCGAGTCGCGGTAGGTGGTGCTGTAGCCCTGGAAGTCGAAGGTGAGCACCGCGAGGGTGCGGGCCACGGTGTAGAGGTCGGAGGCGGGGGAGGGGCCGTCGGTGGCGATCTCCGGGGCCTGGTAGCCGATGGTGCCGTAGATCGGGCCGTCGTCGTCGAGGCGGCGGACGGCGCCCATGTCGATGATCTTGAGCGTGTCGCCGCTCTGGATCGCGTTGTCGATCTTGAAGTCGCAGTAGACCAGGCCGCGGCCGTGCAGGTAGCCGAGCGCGGGCAGCGCCTCCAGCGCGTACGCGATGGCCTGCTCGACCGGCAGCGGCTCGCGCCGCCCGTCCGGGGTGCGGCGCTCGTTGGCGATGTCCTTGAGCGACTTGCCGCCGACGTACTCCATGACGATGTAGCCGTCGATGGAGCCGGTGCGCAGGTCCGGGTGCTCGGCGAAGTTGATGATCCGGACGATGCTCGGGTGGTCGACCTCGGCCAGGAAGCGCCGCTCGGCGACGGCCGCGGCCAGCGCGTCCTCGTCCCCGGTGTCGAGCAGGCCCTTGAGGACCACCCACTTGTCGTTGACCCTGCGGTCCACCGCCAGGTAGATCCAGCCCAGGCCGCCGTGCGCGAGGCAGCCGACCACCTCGTACTGGCCGCCGACCAGGTCGCCGCGGCGCAGCTTGGGGGTGAAGGAGTACGGCGTGCCGCACTTGGTGCAGAAGCCGTCCGGGCGGCCCGGCCGTCCGTTCTTCTCCCGGCCCACCGGGGTCTCGCACTTGGAGCAGAACCGCTTGCGCTCGGGCACCTCGGGGTTGGCGAGCACCGCCTGCGCCGGGTCGGCCGTCGCCACGGTCGGGACGGTGACCAGGCCCGCGCCCAGCGGGTTGCGGGTGCCCGCGGTGCCGCTGCCCCGGGTGGAGCGCACCGAGACCGACCGGCTGCTGCCGGTGCGGGTCGAGCGGTGCGAGCGGGAGCGGCCGGACATGGAGCGGGCGGAGCCGGTGCGGGAGGACATCGAGCGGACCGAGCCGCTGCGGCCGGAGTCCGGGGCGACCCGGGCGGAGGGCACGTACGGCTGGGTGCTGCCGGTGACCGGGCCGGTGGTGGTGCCGGTACCGGTGCCGGGCGCGGTCAGGCCGCACTCGTCGCAGTAGCCGTCCGTGTCGATGCTGCCCGAGCAGTCCCGGGGGCAGGGCGAACCGGGCCCGGCGGCGGTCGGCGGAGGTGTCTGCCCGGCGGCGGCGCCGGCCGAACCGCCGGGCGCGGCGCCCGCGGGAGCCAGCCCGCACTCGTCGCAGTAGCCGTCCGCGTCGATCATGCCGTTGCCGGAGCACTCCGGCCGTACGCACGTCCCGCCCATCAACCTCAGCCCCCCTGAACCTGTCCGTCGACCGGCGCCTGGCCGGCCGCGTCGTGTGACGTCTCCTGTGCGGCCTCGGCCTGGGCCGGGCGCAGCGACTGCTGGAAGCGGGCCACCGCGGCGGCCGCCGCCCGCAGGTCGCACGGCGCGCTCCACAGCAGCCAGCGCGCCTTCTCGTACCGTTCGAGCACTTCCGGGTCCTCGGAGACCCGCAGCCGGGCCGCCATCGCCTTGTACGCGTCCAGCCGGCCGCGCAGCTCGGCCCGGACGGCCAGCGGCTGGGTCACCTCGGTGAGCGACTGCCGGGCCCGGGCCAGCTCCTTGGCGGCGGCGTCCTCCAGGGCCTCCAGCAGCGGCGCGAGCCGGCCCCACTGGCCGCCCTGGCGCAGGTCCAGCGCGGTCACGATCCGCTCGCGCAGGGCCGAGGCCGGGCCGGGCACGGCCGGGACGTCGCTGGCGGCTATCTTCGCCAGCACCTCGCCGCGGGCCCGCCGGGCCTCGGCCAGGGTGGCGTCGGCCCGCTGCAGCAGGTCGCCGACGCCCTGCAGCCGCTCCTCGGCGTCGTCGCGCAGCCGCAGCACGTCCTCCAGCTCGAGCCGGATGCCGTCCAGTGCCCGCCCGGCGCGGTCGAAGCGCTCGGTGTCCACCACCCCTGAGGGGGTGGCGAAGGCGGTGCCCTCCGGCACGGTGCCGCGCTGGGCGGGCACCCGGGCCGGGCGCCACAGCGCCAGCGGGTCCTCGCGCACCTCGGTGCGCAGCCCGGTGAGGTCGGCGGCCAGGGCCGTCAGGTCGTCGCCGAGCGGGTGGCTGCCGGCCAGCACGCCGAGCGAGACGGCCAGGGTCCGCACCCGCTGGAGCTCGGCGAGCAGCAGGTCGATCCGGGCGGGCAGGGCCGACCAGACGGCGTCGGCGGCGCTGACCACCTCCAGGACGGTGGCGTACCAGGAGTTCATCCGGGCCATCAGCGCGTCCAGGCTGATCCGCTCGACCAGCCTGGCGGGTGCGCCGAGCAGCTGCGGGCCGTCCGGCAGAGCGCCGCCCGGGACGGTCACCGCGTCGCCGGTCAACAGTTCGCTCAGCTCGGCGAGTTCGCCCGCGCCGGGCTTGGCCTTGCGGGCCCGGACGGCGCGCGCGGAGGCCAGCGCCTCCGAGTAGCGGTCGAACAGCGCCCACAGCAGCGGCAGGCCCTTCCCGGCGACGGACCAGCGCTCCAGCGTCCGCCCGGACAGCTCGGCGCCGTCCAGCAGCCGCAGGCCCGGGTGGTCCTGCAGCGCGAGCAGCGCCGACTCGACCGCGTCGCGCTCCGCGCCGAGGCGGGCGAGCGCGCGGTCCACCTCCTCCCGGCTCAGTACCGGGCCAGCCGATGCCGCCACCGCGGTGTCCTTCCTTCTTCCTCGCGTGCGATCCGCCCGCCGACGTGCCCGATGGCGGGTGACCCCACGACAACCCCCGTGTTCACCACCGGGTCTCCCCGTGGTGATCGTCCCGAACCCTAGCCGGTGGCCGTTCCGGTGGCGCGGGCGCGGGGCGTCAAGAGCGCGTCAACGCGCCGCTGACGTGCTGCCGGCGCGCCCGCCGGCCGGGCCGGTCAGTGCGGGGCGGGCCAGTAGTGGTCGGCGTCGTTGAGCATGTACGGCTTGAGCCAGCGGTCGTAGCTGCGCCCCCACTCGCCGCTCGCGTGGTAGTCGGACAGCACCTGGTTGACCCGGGCGGTCAGGTCGGGGCTGCTCTGGAGCATGGCGACGCCGATCACCTCCGGCTGGACGTCGCCGTCCACGATCCGCACGGTCTGGTCCTGCGCCGCCTGGCCGGCCGCCAGGCCGTTGTCGGTCATGGTGGCGTCGACCTTGCCGAGCTGCATCAGGACCAGGCAGTCCAACTGGTTCTCCACGACCGTCAGGTGGGCGTTGGCGTCCTTCTTGACGCCGCCCTTCTTCGGGTCGAAGACGTCGGCGGCCGTCGAACCCTTGGCGACGCAGACGTTCCGGCCGCCGATCGCGTCGTCGAGGTTCTTCGCCGGGGAGGTCTTCGGGACCAGCACCCGCTGGGTGATGCTGAAGTACGGCTTGGAGAAGGCGACCTGCTTCATCCGGTCGCAGTTGATCGTCATGGTGCGCACGATCAGGTCGACCCGGCCCTTCTGGACGGCGTCGACGCGGTCGGCGGTGGCCACCGGCTTGAGCACGACCTTGTCCGGGTCGCCGATGATGGCGGTGCCGATCGCCCTGGCCAGGTCGATGTCGAAGCCCTCGATCTGACCGGTGTTCGGGTTGCGGGCGCCCCAGCGGAAGCTGTTCTGGTCGACCCCGATCACCAGTTGGCGCTTGGCCTTGATGAGCTTCACGGCCGGGCCGTCCGCCGTGGTCGGCGGCACGCTGGAGTAGACGTCGCAGGTGTCGGACTGCTCCTGGCTCTGCTGGACGGCCTGCGGCGCGGTCTGCGGCGCGCCGGTCGCGGCGGTCGGCGCGGCGCCGGAGGGCCCGCCCCCGCCGAGCACGGTCGCGCAGGCCGCCAGCACGGCCAGCGCCGCGGCGGTCCTGGTCGGTACGGTCCTGGTCGGTACGGTCCTGGTTCCCATCTGTCCCATCCCCCTGTTACCGGTACTCGGCCAGTCGGCGGCCCAGGCCGCGCAGCGCGGTGGCCGCGGCCAGCAGGCCGAGCACGGCGGCGGCGCCGGCGGCGAGCCGGAGATCCCGGCCGGTGCCCTCGGCGGCCGAGTCGAACTGCTGCTGCTCGGCGTCGGCGGCCTTCGCCAGCGCCTGGTCGGTGAGGGCGAAGGCGGCGTCGGCGGTGCCGGTGGGGTCGGTGGCCGACACGGTGGCGTTCAGCGCGCCCTGGTAGTCGGCGTTGTCCCGCTCCATGGCCAGCGCCCCGTCGTGCCGCCGGCGCCAGGTGTCGTAGTCCTCGGCCGCGTCCTGGAGCGGCCCCGAGGAGACGGCCGGGCCGATCCGGAAGGCCTCCGGGAGCGAGCCGGTGCGGGTGGCGAGCGGGGCGTCCGGGGTGTTCGGGCCGGCCAGGTGCTTGGTGGCGTCCTCCCACTGCTGGGCGTACTTGCCGGTCGAGCCGCGCGCGACGTAGTGCAGGTTCTCCGCCAGCCGGGCCGTCAGCACGTCCACCCGGGCCGAGTTGAGCGCCCGCAGCGGGGTGGCGCCGTCGTGGTCGCTGCGTTCGAGCGCCGAACTGGTGGTCAGGCCGGTGACGGCGAGCCAGAGCGTGCCCGCCAGCACGGCGGCCGTGGCGGCCAGCAGGCCGATGTTGAACACCCGGTTGGTGCGCCGGCACAGCAGCACCTGCACCCAGACCAGCGCCGCCAGGGTGAGCAGCGCCAGGCCGTACGCCGCCCACGGCACCGACTTGGCGTCGGCGTAGTCCTGCGCCAACTCCCGGTCCTCGGTGTCGCGCAGTTCGGCGGCGGTCGGCAGCAGGACGGTCTGCATCTGCTCGGAGGCGTACCGCAGGTAGGCGCCGCCGAGCGGGATGCCCTGCCGGTTGTCGGCCCGGGCCGACTCCACCAGGCCCGCGTAGACGGGCAGTTGCTGGTTCAGCCGGGACAGCGAGCCCTGCGCGGGGGAGGTGGAGGTGGTCCGGGCGGCGGCCTCGGAGACCAGTCGGGCGGCCGTCGAGAGGTCCTGCTCGTAGCGCTTGCGGACGGCGTCCGGCTCGGAGCCGGCGAGCAGGAAGCCGCTCGCCGCGGTGGTGGCGGCGTCGGCCAGGCTGCGGTGGATCTCGGCCGCGTCCCGGCTCAGCGGCTGGCTGTAGGAGACCACCCGGTCGGCGGCCTGCGCCCGGGTCTCCAACTGCCAGGCGGTGAGCGTGCCGAAGGCGACCGCGAGCACCGTGAGCAGCACGCCGGCCAGCCGCAGCCGGCCGGGGGCGGTGCTGGTGCTGCGCGCCAGGCGGGCCATCAGGTCGGCGGCCGCGGTGCCTGGGCGGGCGCGCTGCGCGGGGACGCCGGGGCCCGCGGGCGGTGCCGCCGGTGCCGTGGGCGGGCTGCTCGGCCGTGCCGGGACCGCGGCGCCCGCTGGGCCCGTGCCTACTGGTGTCGCCACCCGCCTCATCCTCCCCTGGTGCCGGTCCCGTCCTGCGGGGCCCTGCCGTTGCCAGCAGTATGGCCGTGACTCCCCCCGGCCACACCCGACTTGCGTGGATCTTGAGCATGTCGTGCACGGTTCGCGCGCCGTGTTCGTGCTCGGTTCTTCGTGCGGCGATCGGTCCGACGCGGGCTGCACCCTACGCGGTTCCCCGAACGTTGCGGAGCGGCGGGGTCCGGTTGTGCGGGTGGACGCCGGGCGGTGGGCGGCGGATGGCGGGCGGACGACCGGTTCGCGTGCTCCCGGGCGCCGGGGCCCCCGCTCCGTACCATGACCCCATGCGCCTGCTTGGAACGATCACCCCCGACCGCCCGCTGCTCGTCGTCGCCGTCCGCGAGGAGGCGGCCCACCTCGACGAGCGACTGCCCGTCCTGCTCACCGGGATAGGGAAGGTCAACGCCGCCGCCTCGCTGGCCACCGTGCTCGCCGGCGGCGAGCAGCCCTCCGAGGTGATCAACCTCGGTACGGCGGGCGCGCTGCGCCCCGGCTGGGAGGGCACCCACCACGTCGTCCAGGTGATCCAGCACGACATCGACACCCCGGCGCTGTACGCGCTCACCGGCCGCCACTACGGCGCCCCGCTGGTGGTCGGCAAGGGCGACGGGCCGGTGCTCGCCACCGGGGACCTGTTCGTCTCCGACGGCGCCGCCCGCGAGCGCCTGGCCGAGCACGCCGACCTGGTCGACATGGAGGGCTACGCCGTCGCCACCGTCGCCCACCGGGCCGGGCTGCCGGTGCGGCTGGTCAAGCACGTCAGCGACGCGGCGGGGGAGGGCGCCGGGCACACCTGGCGCGAGTCGGTGGACGACTGCGCCCGGCACCTGGCGGACTGGGTGAAGGCGCAGGGCTGGTGACGGGTCGCCGGACGCGGCCGGAGGGCGCGGTCGGGCGCTGAGCGCGGGGAACGGGAAGGGCGGCCGGGGGCTCCGGCCGCCCTTCCCGTCACCGGTGGGTCAGTCGCGGAACGCCGAGAGGTCGAACGCCGCCAGCCGCTCCGGGTCGGCGATCACGTCGATCGCCACGATCGCGTCGTCCACGACGGTGAACGCCATGATCGACAGCGCCCGGCCGTTGGCGCCGATGACCACCGCGCCGGCCGTGCCGTTGACCAGCGCCGGGCGGGCGAACGGCGCCAGCGTGCCCCACATGGCGGCCTGGCCCGCCACCGTGGCCGCGCCGGTGAGCACCAGCGTGTGCCGGGCGAGCCGCGCGCCGCCGTCCGAGCGCAGCACCACGTCCGGGTCGAGGACGGCGACCAGCGCGTCCAGGTCGCCGCTGCGGGAGGCGGCGAAGAACGCGTCCACGGCGACCCGCTGGCGGCCCAGGTCCGGGTCCGGCGCCGGCGCCTGGCCCTGCACCTTGCGGCGGGCCCGGCTGGCCAGCTGGCGGGTCGCGGCCGCGGTCTTCTCGATCAGCGGGGCGATCTCCTCGAACGGCACCGCGAACATGTCGTGCAGCACGAAGGCCACCCGCTCGGCCGGCGACAGCGACTCCATCACCACCATCAGCGCCAGGCCGACCGAGTCCGCGAGCAGCACCTCCTGCTCCGGGTCGACCACGCCCTCGCGCCGCAGCAGCGGATCCGGGATGCGCTCCGGGCCGGCCCCGGTCTCCAACGGCTCCTCGCGGCGCTGGGCGCGGTCGCGCAGCAGGTTGAGGCAGACCCGGGAGACCACGGTGGTCAGCCAGCCGCCCGGGTTCGCCACCTCGGCGGTGTCGGTGCGGTCGTACCGCAGCCAGGCGTCCTGGACGGCGTCCTCGGCCTCGCTGATCGAGCCGAGCATCCGGTACGCGACGGCGCGCAGGTGCGGGCGGTGCTCCTCGAAGAGCGCGGTCCGCGAGAACTCCTCGGAAGATTTCTCGTCCACGTGTCACATTCCTTCGTCGCCTCGGGTCAGAGCAGCAGGAGCCACCCAACAACGGCTGCGGCGCGGAGATCAACTCCCTCGATCGACTCGCCGCCCGGGACGAATCGGAGACGATCATGACGAACACGGCGAACACGGCGGGCGTTCCGGTGCTGGTCACCGGCGGCACCGGCAAGCTCGGCCGGCACGTCCTCCCGCTGCTGCGCGCCGCCGGGCTGCCCGTGCGGGTGCTCAGCCGGCAGGAGCGGGCGGGCGGGGACGGCGTGGCGTACGTGCGCGGCGACCTGCTCGGCGACGCGGCGCAGGCCGCGGCGGACCTGGACGCGGCGCTCGCCGGCGTCCACACCGTGCTGCACCTGGCCGGCGGCCCGAAGGGCGACGACGTCGCCACCCGGCGGCTGGTCGACGCGGCCCGGCGGGCCGGGGCGCGGCACCTGGTGTACATCTCGGTGATCGGCGCGGACGCCGTGCCGCTCGGCTACTTCCGGGCCAAGCACGCCGCCGAGCGGGCCGTCGCCGAATCGGGCCTGCCGTACACCGTGCTGCGCGCCGCCCAGTTCCACGACCTGGCGCTCACTCTCGTCGAGAAGATGGCGAAGCTGCCGCTCGTCCCGGCCCCCGGCGGGATCCGCTGGCAGCCCGTGGACGTGCGCGAGGTCGCGGCCCGGCTGGTCGAGCTGGCGCTCGCCGAGCCGGCCGGCGCGGTGCCCGACCTGGCCGGTCCGGAGGTGTACGAGATGCGCGAGCTGACGCACAGCTACCTCGCCGCGTGCGGCCGCACCCGGCGGCAGCTGCCCGTCCGGGTGCCGGGCAAGGTCGGCCGCGCGTACCGGGCGGGGACGAACCTCGCCCCGGCCGACGCCGAGCACGGGCGGCGCACCTGGGAGGAGTTCCTCGCGGAGCGGCTGGCGGCGTGAGCGGTGTGAGCGGTGTGAGCGGTGTGAGCGGCGTGAGCGGGGCGAGGGTCGTGGACGGACTGTCGGTGGCGGTGGCGACAATGGCCACCGTCACGATCACCGCCCTTGCCGGAGGCCCCCGTTGTCCACGCTGAACGACTTCACCACCTGGGAGCCGCTGCTCCGGCTGCTGCGGGCGGCGCACGCGGACCGCCTCGCGGCGCCGGGGGGTCGGGTGTCGGGCGCGATCGGGGAGCACTGGTCGAGCGTGCCGATGACGTACCGAATCCCGGCGGCCGGGGCGGGCGGGCCGGCGTCGGACCACCGGGCGGAGCAGGACGCGGTCGAACACGTCCGGGCCGCGCTCGCCGAGGACGGCGACTGCGTCGCGTTCACCGCCGGGATACGGCCGGACGGGAAGGTGGTGCTGCACCTGTTCGACTACGACGTCGCCGTCGCTCCCGGCATCGGCAACGCCCACCCGGGCGCGATGGCCCTGGTCGCCGACGCGGTCCCCGCGCCGTGGCGCCGCCTGCCCGATCCGGTGCCCGACGCGCGGCCGGCCCCGTCCGTGGACCTGGCGCTGCTGGAACGGACCTTGCGGGAACGGCTGCCCGACGAGGCCGGTGCCACCGAGGAGGAGATCGCCGCCGCCGAGGCCCGGTTGGGGGTGGCGCTGCCGGAGGAGCTGAAGGTGCTCTACCGGGTGACGAGCGCGAGCTGGTTCGACGACCCGGAGGGCGGGCACGACTTCGCGGAGCTCTTCGCGGCCTCGGAGCGCGTCGGCGACGTGCTCGGTTTCGAACTGAGCTCCCTGAACTCCCTCTCCACCGAGAACCGCGCACGCTCGTCGTTCCGGTGGGAGCACGCGGCGACGCAGGCGTGCGTCACCGCGCCCGACGCCGCCGTGCAGGACCTGGTCTGGTCACCGGGCTGGATCGTCATCGGCGACACCGGCGGCGGGGATCTGGTCGCCGTCGATCTGACCCCCGGCCCGCGTGGCCACCTCGGCCAGCTCATCGTGCTCGGCCACGAGGACAGCGTCGGCGGCGGCCTGTTCGCGGAGTCGCTGACCGAGGCGGTGCTCGGCCCGGAGCGGGACTGGTACTCCGGGCGCGTCGTGGACAAGTCGCCGACGGTGGCCAGGATCTACGGCCACCAGTCGATGAGCGTCGAGGCCGTCGCCCACCCCGACCTGGAGGTGCTGACCCTCGGCGGGAGCCCGGAACCGTTCAGCCTCGCCCCGCTCGTCGGCCTGCCCAGGCTGCGCACCCTGTACGCCGGCCCCGGGATGCTCGCCGATCCCCGGGAGATCGGCCGGCTGACCGGGCTGGAGTTCCTGGAGCTGTCGCCGCAGGACTGGCGCGTCCTGCTCGACGCCGGCGCCGTCCCGCACGGTCTGTCGGCCGCCGCCGTCACGCTGTACGGCAGCGAGGACCCGCGTGAGACCGTCGCCCTGACGAACGAGGTCCTGGCGTTGTGGGGCCGCCCGCGGATCACCGAGAGCGTCGTCGAGGGCGACCTCGGGCCGGTGTCGTAGCGACGGCCTAGGGTGTCCGCCATGTCGCTCATCGATCGCATCCGCGCCAACGACGCCGCCCTCGACTTCCTGCTCTGGCCGGGGGACTTGAACCTCGACCACTACCCGCACGTCGAGGACGTCGTGCTCGCCTCCGGCGAGGCGCTGGAGGAGTTCGCCAAGGACGGCGCGGGCGGCACCTTCTTCCTGTGCGGGGAGGGCGGCGAGGAGCGGCCCGTCCTGTACGCCGACTCCGAGGGCGGCTCGGCGCTGCTGGCGGTCGGTCTGCCGGAGCTGGTCCGGCTGCTGCTGGCCGTGCCGTGGTGGCGGGACTGCTCGGGGCTGACGGAGGCCGAGGCCGCGGAGGCGGCGGCCGAATACCTGGAGGACGAGCCCGACCTGTACGCCGAGCGGGACGCGGCCGCCGCCGCGCTCGGGCTCGAAGTCCCGTCCGTGGCCGAGGCGTTGGCCCGGCTCGGGGAGGTGGCGATCGGGCTGGGCGAGCGGTACGTGCTGCTCAACGCCGAGGAGGGCAACGCGTACGAACCACTGTTCGGCCCCCGGTAGGGCCGCCGGCCGGGGCGGGTCACTACGCTCGGCGGCATGTGGATATTCATCGCCGTCGCGGCGGGTGTGCTGATGCTGATCAACCTCGTCCAGGTGGGCACCGGCCGCCAGTTGGTGCGGCCCTCCGAGAGCCGGCGGACGCCGGTGGAGGTGCGGCAGCAGTCGGCCGCGGCGGCGGTGGAGATGCTGGGCGGGGTCCTGATCGGGCTGGAGGTGTTCCTCGGGGGGCTGGCCGTCATGGTGCTGGGGTTCGTGGCGCTCGTGCTGCTGCGGAAGCGGGCGGCGAACTACTGACCTGCTGCTCGTGGGTGGCCCGAGACTATTGGACGCTCGTTTCAGGCGCAGGTAGTGCACGAGCGTCTGAAACGGGGCTGTGGTGATCCCATCGACCGGACGAACTCGCCACGGTCGTCCGGGACTTCCTCGCCGGCCTGGGACGGCCGGGCGCCGCGCGCTCAGGCCCCGCCCCGGACGGTCCGGCGCAGGCCCAGGACCTCGGCGACCGCCATCAGCCAGCGCGCGAGCAACTGGTCGCCGTCGACGGTGGTGATGGTGGTCGCCGCCGCGGTCAGCCAGGCGCGGGCGAGGCCGGCCGCCTCCGGACCGGGCAGCGGCTCGGGCAGCTCGGCGGCGTAGCGGGTGCCGCCGCTGCGCACCACCTCGGCGAGGAAGGACAGCGAACGGGGCAACACCCCGAGGGCGTCCGCCTCCAGCGCGGCGGCGACCGCGCCCTCCCCGAACAGGGCCGCCCGGTGGTGGCCGCCGAAGGCCAGGCCGTAGCGGAGCAGGGTCGGGACGTCGAGCCGGCGGAGGTCGTCGTCCGTCCGGGGGCGGAAGCGGTCGGAGGTGCTCATCGGACCGTCACGGTGTAGGTGTTGCGCACGAGCCACTCCCAGTCGTCGGACTCAATGCGTTCCGGGGCGTCGCAGAGCCCTCGGAAGCAGTTGAACAGGGTGATGGTGGTGGTGCCGCGGCCTTTGGCCTCGAAGACGTAGAAGGCGGTGCCACCGCCGCCGTTGTACTTCTCGTGTCCCGGTGGGAAATCGGTCACCTGGGCGACCGCGGCCACCACGCCGGTGTCCGGTTTCGGGTCCACGACACTCCAGTCGTCGCCGATCGAGGCGCTGTCCCGGACGGCGATCGAGAAGCGGTCCCCCGGCGCGAGCGTCACCGAGCGTTCCTTCGGGCCGAGGATCCGGCCGCGGTCCGGTTGGTTCGAGGCGGAGGCCGCCAGGCAGGCCGCCAGGGCCGCGAGCAGTGCCACCGCCCGCAGCGATGTTCTCGTCAGGGAGGTCACGGCTGGTCACTTCGGCAGGTGAACGGCGTCGACGGTGGGCGTGCGATGGTCCGCCACGTGGTCCATGTGGCCGTTGGCGAAGTCGGCCTCGCTGATCCAGGTGGTGTAGCCCCAGGGGTTGTAGACCTGCAGCATGTCGCCTTCCTGGCCGACGATCAGTACCTCGTGGCCCTCGCGACCGTGGTCGTTGTGGCCCTCGATCGAGACCGGCACCGGCTTGCCGTCGGCGACCGCCTTCTCGATCTCCGGCAGGATCGCGCGCCGGGCGTTCTCGTCCGACAGGCTTTTGTACTCGTAGGCGGCCCCGGTGTGCGGGCTGACCTCCTTGGCCAGCACGTCCCCGGTGCCGTCCTCTCCCATCCCCTTCTTGTCGCCGTGACCTTCCTGGTGGACGCGGTTCTGCTCGTCCAGCAGGCGCCGTTGGAAGGCGGCCGGGTCGTTCTCCTGGCCGGTCGGGCCACCGGTCAGGTCCAGTGCGTAGAGCGGATCGGCGATCGCCCGGGCCGTGACGGTGGTGGAGGCGACGCAGGTCGGACCGGTCTGTTTCCACAGGGCGTTGCCGTACTTCGCGTCGTACGTGTTCCGGTTGGTGCCCTCCTTGTCCTGCCCGCCGCTGTCCCGGTTGTCGCTCTTCGTGTAGACGGGCGTCAGGTGCGTGCGCAGCCACTCCGGGTCCTTGCCGTGGATCTTGCCGTCGAAGGCGCGGATCTCGTCCAGGTTGTGCCCGGCGGCCAGGGCCTTCATCAGGTAGGCGCGTTCCTGCGGGGTCGAGGAGTCGGCGAGCATCCGGTCGAAGGCGGCGAGGTCGGTGGGGTTCATCCTGTCCATGTACTCGCCGGACCGCTTGAGGTCGTTGGCGGTGAGCAGGTCGTTCAGCTCGGTGGGGCCGTCCGGGCCGGAGGTCTCGGCGAGGACCACCCGGTCCGCGGAGCTGACGCCCTTGGCGCGCAGCTTGCCGGCTCGGGCCTCGTCGGCCAGCTTGTTGAGGTCGCGGGCGGCGGCGCGGGCCGCGTCGTCGGCCTTCGCGGCGGCGGTCAGCATCGCCTCGACGTGCGGGATGGCGGCCTGCTGCGCCTTCTTGCGCTTGGCCTCGTCGTCATCGTCCTCGAACCACTCGTCGAACCAGCCCTCCTTGCCGCCGAGTTGGCTGAGCACCTGCTGGGCGGCGGAGCGGGCGGGGCCGTCCGTGCCCTGGGCGGTGCGCAGCGCGTCGGCGAGGTTGTGCAGGGTCAGCCAGGCCTTGATGAAGGCGGTGCTCTGGCGGTCGATGGCGCGGCCGGTGGCGCCGATGACCTCGGCGGCCTTCGCGCCGGTGGTGCCGGTCCAGACGTTCGGCAGGCCGGTGTCGGCGATCGCGGTGACGTCCCGGTGGAGGTGTTCCGACTCGGTGGCCATGGTCTTGTAGCGGTTGCCGGTGGCCTCGATGACGGTCGGGTCGCCGACCGGCGCGTGGACGGCGAGGGCGTCCTTGATCGCGTCGATGACGTCGTTCTTGGAGTCCGCGTCGCGGAGGTCCTTGAGTGCGGTCTGCAGGGCCTTGCGGCGCTGGGACGTGGACGGCTTCGTCATGGCGGTTCGTCAGCCCCTCGGTCGGTTCCGGCTCCGGGTCGTCGGTACTCGGCGCTCAGCCGAAGGGGCGGTGGTCGCGGCCCGCGGCTGCCTGGTGGAGGTCGGTCGTCGCGGCGTTCTCGGCCTTCCGGTAGTGGCCGGTGGAGTTGCGGACCTTGTCCGCCAGCTCCTTCAGGGCGCTCGCGAGCACGTCGGTCTCGTCGTGCCAGGCGGTGCTGAAGTTCCGGTACGCCGGGTCGGTGTCCTCGCCGCCGAAGACGTTGTCGCCGTAGCAGACGGGGTCGACGGTGGACAGGTGGAGCTTGCCCTGGTCGCTGGCGGCCTTGTCGAGCGCCGTGGCCTGCTTCTCGGCTCCGCCGGCCTCGACGGTGTAGCCCGAACCCTCCGCCATGGTGCCCCCACCCCCGGGTGTGTCCGCCGTGCCGCCCGCTCTGGCGGCTTCGTGCACTCTACGGACCGGTTCGCGGCCGGAGGATCGGAAAGCGCCTTCTGTTACCGAGCCATGACGCATCGTCGGCTCCGGGCGGAGCGGGGTGGCGGCCCTCAGCGCCGCCACCCCGTTGGCTTCTCGGCACCCGGGCGGTGGGGTGTTGAGCCAAACCCCACGTTGGAGTGAAGTCGGGTGCGGAACTCCCGTGCTTTTGGCGGAGGTTCGGTGTCGGCGGGGCCGGTCAGAAGGCGTCGGGCGTCTGGAGGACGAGGTCGGTGACGGCCGTCCAGTGCTCGTCCGGCGCGGTGACGATCAGGTAGCCGGGCTGGCCGGGAACGTGGGGGATCGCCGCGCTGCGACAGTCGTGGGCGTGGTGGATCTCGACGGGCACGGGGGTGCCGTCGAGGTGCACCTCGCCCCGGCTGGTGGTGGTGGCGAGCGGGGCGATCGCGGCGCGGTAGGGGAGGCGGTCGGAGTTGGTCAGGTAGGTGGCGAGCTGGGTCCGCGGGGTGGTGTGGGACTTGACCCGGAAGTGCTCGGGGACGGGCCGGGAGGTCTGGACGATCGCCGTGAACTCGCGGTCCAGGTGGTAGTTGAGGTCGAGGTGGCAGAGGTAGCCGTCGCTGCTCATCCGTCCGAGGAGGAGGAACCAGTCGGGCGGGACGGCGCGGGGGACGGCGATCCGCCCGCCCCACTCGTCGGCGGTCTCCCGGTGGGTGGGGACGTGGAAGTCGCGCGGGCGGCTGGTGCTGCGGAACAACGGATTCCCCTCAACGGTCGGATGGTGGCGGGTTGTTGGCAGATTATCCGGCGCCGGGCGATGGCGGGGAAAGGACGCGTCGGCGGTGGACGGCTGCCGGGCGGCCGGGAAATTCGCTTTCCGGCCGCCGGAGCGCGGTGATAGACAACCCCAGTGCTGAACACCCTTGAACTCCCTGACCTGCTGCGACTCATCGACGAGCGGTCGACGGCCTTCCGGGCCGCGATCGCCGCCGCGCCCGACCTCGACGTGCAGGTGCCGACCTGCCCCGAGTGGACGCTGGCCGACCTGGCGCGGCACCTGGGCTCGGGGCGCCCGTTCTGGGCCGCCATCGTCGCGGCCGGCCCGGCCGACGCTCCGCCCGCCGAGGCCGTGGCGGCGCGCACGGAGGCGCAGGCGCCGCAGGATCGGGAGGCGCTGCTGGCCTGGCTGGCCGCGTCGACGCAGGAGCTGCTGGACACCCTGCGGGTGGCCGGCCCGGACGCCGAGTGCTGGACGTGGTGGGGCGCCTCGCAGTCGCCGCGGACCAGCGGGGCGGTCGCCCGGCACCAGCTCCAGGAGATCTCGGTGCACACCTACGACGCCCAGCTCGCCGTGGGCGCCGCGCAGCCGCTGCCGGCGGAGGTGGCGCTGGACGGCGTCGAGGACTTCCTGTCCACCTGCTGCGCGTGGTCGGGCAACTGGCCGCACGAGCCGGCCGTCGTCGAGTACCACGCCACCGAGGGTCGCTCCTGGCGTTTCACGGTCGAGGCGGACGGCGCCCGGGTCGCCCGGATCGCCGAGGGCGACGAGGCCGGGGCCCCGGCCGACGCCTCCGCCCGGGGTACGGCCGCTGAACTGGTCCTGTGGTTCTACGGCCGCCTCCCGGTGGACGCGTTGGAGCTCGACGGCGACCGGGGCGTCTTCGACCGGCTGTTCGCCTGGGACCCGACCGCGTAGCCGTTCCCACCGTGCCCTGGGCGGGGCGCCGTCCTGGCGCTACCGTCCTGGCATGGTGGAGAGCGGACCATTCGCGTCCTTCGAGGAGTTCTGGCCCTACTACGTCGCGATGCACTCCAGGGCCGCCACCAGGTGGGTG
This sequence comes from Kitasatospora sp. NPDC094028, assembly GCF_049543595.1. Taxonomy (NCBI): domain Bacteria; kingdom Bacillati; phylum Actinomycetota; class Actinomycetes; order Kitasatosporales; family Streptomycetaceae; genus Kitasatospora; species Kitasatospora sp. NPDC094028. Next base: position 55,650 of record NZ_JBMVFA010000029.1, read on the forward strand.
CACCTGGCGGGCACCCTGAGCGGGCTCGCGGTGGGCGCCTACGGCCTGGCGCGCGGCCGGACGCGGTACCTGGCCGCCCTTCCGCTGATCGGCTACGGCACGGCCTGGCCGGCGCACTTCCTCATCGAGGGGAACAACCCGGCGACCTTCGGGCACCCGGGCTGGTCCCTGCGCGGGGACGCGCGGATGATCGGCATGATGCTCGCCGGCCGCGATGCCGAACTGGGCGCGATCGCCCGCGAGTGGCTCGCGGACCAACGGCTCGCGAAACACGGCGGATCCGCCGATGGCTGACGGCCCGTGCGGCTCCGGGACGGCCTGGCCACCGGCTATATCGGTGGAGCCGGCGGGCGGCGCCGGGAGAGGATCACCCGCGTGGACGAGGACGCGGTGGCGGGCGACGACGCCCGCGCGTGGGGCGAGCGGTTGGGCTGGGCGTTCGGGCTGGTCGCGGACGATCCGGCCGAGCGGGCGGCCGCGCTCGCCCGGCTGGCGCGGGCCCGGCGGGACGTCGAGGGCGCATTCGCCCGCTACAACGAGGCGTGGCGGCTGACGCTGGGCCTGGACTGGGCGCAGCGGTACGGGCACCCGGACCTCCTGGCGGCGAACCGGCTCATCCGTCGGTCCTGGTCGTTCGCGCTGCCCGACGCCCTGTGGGACCGGCGCGAGGCCGGGGACCTGGGCGCCTGGCCGGGGATGCCCTACGCCCTGCTCTACCTGGAGTGGGAGGCCCGGTTCCCGGTGGAGTGGACGCGGCACGCGAAGGCCTGGGGAACGAAGGAAACCCTCCTGCGCGACCTCTCCCGCGCCCGCCTGGACGGGCCGAGCCGGGCGAAGCTCACCGACCTGGTGGAGGTCGTGGTCGGCCGCCCGTACCGCTGCAAGGACCGCGAGTACGTGCGGATCGCCCGCGCCGTCGACAGCCCCGACCTGCGGGCCCGGCTCGCCCGCGCGGCCGAGTCGTCCGACCCCTGGGCCCGCCGCCACGCCGGCTACGTCCTCCTGCTCCTCGACCGCCCCGACCTGCCCAACACCCGCCACGTCTGGCAATCCTGGGCCGACGCCGACCCCTCCCCGGCCCCGACCCGGGTGCCGTGAGGCGGCGCCGACTCCTCCCGTCAAGGGCGGGATTGCGGGCATCCGGGGGGTGGTTCCGGACAAGATGGTGACGTGTCCATGCTGTGAACAATTCGGCCGCACCGGCTCCGGCTAGGGTCACGGCAGCTCCACAATCCGGCGCCGTACGGTCGTCGTGCGGTGCCGCACGGACCTGCCGATGGGACGGGTGTGACGTGATCAGAAGACATCACCGACTGCTGGACCGTTCGTCGTGGGCGGCCCTCCGGGGCCGGCTCGCCGCCGTGGCGGGGGTGGTCGCGCTGGTGGCGGCCGTCCTCACCGGCACCGCCGCCGGGACGGCGAGCGCCGCGCCCGCTGCCTCCTCCGCTTCCTCCGCTTCCTCCGCTTCCTCCGCCCCTTCCGCCCGGCTGGCCGGCGCCGGCTGGATCTGCCGGGGGGTGCCCGTTCCGCCCGGCTACGTCATCACCGTGTATGACGCCGGCCACTGCAACGGGGCCGGCGGCTCCTACGTGCAGCCCGCGCAGGACCCGCTGTGGATCTGCGCCAGCTCGCCGATCCCGGCCGGCTACGTGCTCACCGACCACAACCCCAGCAGCAGCCCCTGTCTCGGCGACGCCTGGCTCATGCGGCTGGTCACCGACGGGATCTGGACCTGCGCGGGCTCGCCGATCCCGACCGGGTACGTGATGACCGGTCACTACCGCACCGGCTGCCGCGGCATCGGATCCTGGTTCCAGCAGCTGGCCGCGCCGGGACTGTCGATCTGCCCCGGCAACCCGGTCCCGGCCGGGTACCGCCTGGGTGCCTACAACAGCGCGGGCTGCTCGGGCCTGGGCTCCTGGGTCCTGCTGCGCAGCTGACCCGGGCCGCGGGCGCCGCCCCGGCCCGCCCGTCACGGCGGGTGCGGTGCGGGGCGGCGACCGGCGGTGGCCCACCCCCCGGCGGCATCGGCACCTCGGCCGCGCGGATGGCCGGCGCGCTCGGGTCCCGGTGGGTCGGGTCCCGGTAGGTCGGGTCCCGGTAGGTCGGTGACGGGCAGCGGTGTCGGGTGACGCCCATGATCATCTAACCTTCCTCCCACGGTCGGCTCGTGGCCGGGCGCGGTACGACGATGGGGGAAGTTCATGGGAGACGGCTCGATGTGGCGCACCATCAGGCGGCGGCTGCTGCCGCCGGTCGCGGTGACGGCCCTGATGCTTCCGCTGGTCGTCGGCTGCGACAGCTCGTCCTCGCAGGCCGGCTCGGACGTGGGCGCGGCGGCGCCCGCGCAGAACGCGGCGCAGAAGCCGCCGAGCGATGCCGCCGCAGCCCCCGCGACCTTCCGCGACCGGGACCTGGTGATCAGCGCGGGCTGCACCGTGCCCGCGTCCCGGCCGGCCAAGGTGTGGGTGGAGGCCTTCGAGCCCGGCAGCTGGAAGAAGGTGACCGAGGTCGAGTTCACCGTTCCGGCGACGGCGGTGGTCGGCGCCCGCTCCGGCGACAAGCTCAGCGCGCTGCAGGAACTGTGCGCGGGCAACTTCCCCAGCCCCGGCGGCGGCACCGACAACCCCTTGGACAACGCCTCCGGGCCCCGGATCCGCCAGCTCTTCGACCACGACTTCAGCCGCCTCGCGCTGGTCACCACCGATGACAGGACGGGCGCGAGCCACGTCGGTTACGTCGACCTCAAGGGCACCTTCACTGACCTCACCGGTGCCGGTGCGGGCTTCACCAGCACGCCCAAGGAGAAGGACGCGCTCTTCGCCCCGGACGGCGGGAGCGTCTGGTTCACCTACCGGGATCCGAACGGCCAGGACCACATCGCCAGTCGCGAGCTCGCCGGCGACCACAAGCTCACCGAGCAGTGGAGCGGGGCGCCCGCCGCCTTCGGCGACCTCGCCCTGACGCTCGGGGGCAACCCCCTGCACGGCGTGACCGGCGGACACGTGCGCTTCAGCCCGGACGGGAAGCGCGCGGTCGGGTACGTGGACGGGGAGGGCCAGCACGTCGTGACGGTGACGTCCAGCGGGCTGCTGAAGAGGGACGGGAACACCGGCAGGATCAAGGACTACGACTGCCGGGTGTCCGGGTGGATCGACGGCCACACGCTGCTCTGCGCCCCGGCCGCGGTCGTGGGTCCGAAGCCGCCGTACCAGAACAACCTGTGGTCCCTCGACATCGACCGGATGAACCCGACCGACAACAGCAACTCCAAGGACGGCGTCGGCCCCGTCCTGCTCCCGGCGACCGACCGGGAGAACATCCCCCAGGCCATCTCGGCGGACGGGAAGAAGCTGCTGTTCCGATCCCTCCAGGGCAAGCAGGAGACCGCGTTCGTCACCGGCCTCACCCCCGGCACCCAGCCCGAGCAGGTCACCCCGCAGGACGCGGCCACCGCTCTGGGCTACAACGACGTCGTCCTGGAGTGGCGCTAGCCGTGGGTGCGGGCACCGGAAGTCGGCGTGGTCGACTTCCGGTGCCCGCCGGTGGTGGGCCGTCAGTGGGCGGTGGAGAGCGCGACGTGGCGCCACTGGTCGAGTTCGCGCCGGACCAGGGCGAGCTTCGCCTCGATGCGTTCCACTGCGTCCGCGCCCAACTGCAGCCGCAGCGGCGGCTCGGCGGTCTCCGTGAGGTCGACGATCGCCTTGGCGGCCTTCACCGGGTCGCCCGGCTGGCGCCCGTCGTAGTGCGCCATCGCCTCGCGCACCGGCCCCGTGCCCTCGGCGTAGTCGGCGATGGTGGCCGGCGCGGTGTGCAGGCTGGAGCCGTTCAGGAAGTCCGTGCGGTGGCCGCCCGGCTCGACGATCGTCACCCGGACCCCGAGCGGGGCCAGTTCGCCGTGCAACGCCTCGGAGATGCCTTCGAGGGCGAACTTCGACGCGCCGTAGAGGCCCACCGCCGGAGCGGTGGCGAACCCGGCCACCGAGCTGATGTTCAGCACGTGCCCGGACCCCTGGGCGCGCAGCGTCGGCAGGGTCGCCCGCAGCGTGTTGAGCGCGCCGAACACGTTGACGTCGAACAGCGCGCGGACGGCCTCGTCCGAGGTCTCCTCGACCGTGCCGAGCAGCCCGTACCCGGCGTTGTTGGCGACGACGTCGATCCGGCCGAACCTGGCCAGCCCCGCCGCCACGGCGGCCGCCAGCCGGGCGGGCTCGGTGACGTCGGCCTCGACGGCGAGGAGGCCGTCCGGCCGCTGCGGGTACGCCTTGAGCACGGCCGACGCGTCCCGCGCCGTGGCGATCACGCTGTGGCCCCGCTCCAGCGCCTCGCGGGTGATCTCCGCACCGAGCCCGCGCGATGCCCCCGTGACGAACCAAACGCCCATGTTTCTCTCCCGTGGTGATCGTTCCGATGGGCGGACGGTTCGACGCTAGGTCCTAGAGTCCTGTCTAGATCAACAGCCGGACGACGGGGGATCGCTGATGGACCTGAGCATCGGTGAGGTGGCGCAGCGCAGCGGGCTGAGCGTGCACGCGCTGCGGTTCTACGAGCGGGAGGGCCTGTTCGCCAACCCGGTGCGCCGCCTGGCCAACGGCCGCCGGGTCTACCACGAGGAGGAACTGGAGTGGCTGGCGATCTGCACCAGGCTGCGCTCCTCCGGGATGTCCCTGGCGACGATCCGGCAGTACATCGAGCTGGCCCGCGCCGGCTCCGGCAACGAGCACGAGCGGCTTGAGCTGCTGCGCCGGCACGAGAGCCAGGTGGAGGCGCAGATCCGGGAGTTGCAGGGGGCCCTGGACGTGATGCGGGAGAAGGTGCGGATCTACGAGGAGCACCTGGCCCGGGGCGAGGCCGACCGGCTGTGGAACCCGTCCCACGCGGAGGCCGAGCGGGGCTCGGAACAGCCGGGGCGGTAGGGCAACCGCCGCTCAGGTGTGCCCGGTGGCCCGCCGAGACGCACCATCGGCCCGGGACGGGAGTCCCGGGCCGATGGTGCGGGCAGATCGGACGTGCCGGTGGGCCCGGTCCCCTCGCGGGGCCCGCCGGGGCCGAGGTCCGCGGCTGCCGCGTGCCTGCTGCTACCTGAGCGTGGGCAGGTAGTTGTAGCAGCCGTAGTAGTCCTTGGTCGACTCGATCATGACGTCACCGGTCCGCGGGCCGACGACGCCGTCCGGGTCCAGGTTCGCCCAGTGCTGGATGGCGACGATCGCCCCGGCGGTGTCGGGGCCGAACGCGCCGTCCACGGCGATCGACTTGTAGCCGGTCTGGTAGCGCAGGCTGTTGGAGATCTGCTGCACGCACTTGACGCTGTTGTAGGTGTTGCTGCGGCCGTAGCCGACCCACAGCGAGCCGGAGTTGGGCACGGCCTGGGCGACGCCCGTGGCGCCGACCGTGACGAGTGCGGCGGTGGCGAACAGGAACGCCCCGTGGCGCTTGATGGAACTGGTGCTCAAAACATCCCCCAAAGTGTTCGGGGCGGGGCACCGCGCGGTGCCCCGGCCCGGCATCGCTGACGTGCGTTCAGCAGGCCACGGCGGTCGGGCTGCTGCTGTAGTAGTCGAGCTTGGCCCAGGTCAGCGGACCGACCTCGCCGTCCGGCTGGAGCCCGGTGCACCCCTGGAACTTGTCGACGGCGGCCAGGGTGGCCTGACCGAACACGCCGTCCACGGCGATGTCGGTGTAGCCGGTGCTGTGGTTGATCGAGAGGTTCAGCTCGCACTGGAGGGCTCGTACGGTGTTGCCGGTGGAGCCCGCCTTCAGCAGCGGCTCCCAGATCGTGTACTGGCTGCAGTTCTGTCCGGCGTCGGCGGCGCTCGCGGTGCCGGCGGTGGCGATGCCGCCGCCGAGGATGAGGCCGGCGACGGCCATCGCGCCGAGGATTCTGCGCATGGGAGTTCCCCCGTTCCTTGTGGTGCGCCTCGTCCGCGGCGCACCGTGTGGTGTCGGTGTTGTTCGGTTCCGTTCGAACTGCTCTCGGAACGACAACGAGACTCGCTCGCCGGGGGGCCCGTCGACTATCCGGAAACGGTCCTCGGTGGTGCGCGGAACCGGCTAGCCGCCGGAGCCGGAGGATGCCGCGGGCGGCGCCGGACGCCCTGCTGAACCCGTCCACGTCCCGGTGGTCAGAACCACCCCTCCAGATGGTCTATGCTTAACCCATCACCCAGATGCGCGGGTGGCGGAATAGGCAGACGCGCTGGATTCAGGTTCCAGTGCCCGAAAGGGCGTGGGGGTTCAACTCCCCCCTCGCGCACAGAAGAAGTGGCCGGTCGATCCTCGGATCGACCGGCCACTTCGGGATATTCGGGCAACGTTGGGGCCCGCCCGGGTGGGGGGGGGGCCAACGGGTACCGGC
>NZ_JBMVFA010000029.1:62014-114594 GCF_049543595.1 Kitasatospora sp. NPDC094028
TTTTTGTCTGTGGGGTTTTTTTCTGTTTCCTGTCCCTTTCGGGGGGTGGGTTTTCAACCCCCCCCTCCCCAAATTATTAGTGGCCGGTCGATCCTCGGATCGACCGGCCACTTCGTCATATGCGGTCACCGTTGGCCCCGCACGGGTTCGTGCGGGGCCAACGGTGACCGTGCGCCGGGCCTTGCTGGGCCGGCGGCTCGCCGAAGCGCTACTTCCGTTGCATGGCGAGGTGGCACGGGTCCTGTTCCTCGGGCTCGCACAGCATGCTCGGGGACGAGGCCCCGTACACGTCCATGGTCTCGGTGCCGTTCAGGACGATGCTCTGCCCCTGGCCGTGCTCGGACGCCCCGGTGCGCGTCCAGTGCCCCGACAGGTAGACGGGCGGCCGGGTGTACCAGATCCGGTGCGGGTCCTCGCCGATGAAGTTGGTGCGGTACCGGCCGTCCGACTGCAGCTCCAGCACCCTGCCGCCGACTCCGGTCCACGTCCCGACGAGGGCCTGGTCGGAGGGGTCGGACGGCGCCCAGCGCTGGTCGGCGCGGTAGCAGGCGAAGCCCCACGTGGCCCCGGCGGCCAGCAGGGCGGCCCCGGCGAGAGCGGCGCCGCCGCGCAGCCACGGCGCCCGTCCGCGCGCCTTCACCGCGAAGACGACGGCGGCGGCCAGTGCCTGCAGCGGCCACAGGAACGCGAGCAGCATGCCCAGGTCGCACCAGGCCAGCCAGGCGAGGGAGGCGGGCTTGCCCCGGTCCTGCCGGGCGGCCGCGCCGCCGAGGCCGGTGAGCGCCATGCCGACCGCCCAGGCCAGCGCGACGTCGACGTACAGGTCGAACCCGGCGGCGTCCGCCGGCTGCGGGCCGTTCCAGTCGAACAGCGCCCGGACGGCGCACCACAGCAGGACCCCGACGATCCCGAGGCAGGCGAACGCCCGGCAGACGAACAGCAAGGTGCCGAGCGCGGCCCGCGCCCAGATCGATCTCTTCACGCAATCCCCCTGATCAGCGCGTTGCCTGCCAGAAGGTAGCCCGGATCCGCCCGGTGCGGCGGAACGGGCCGTTCCTGGTACAGAACTGCGACAGGCGGTCTTCCCCGCTCCCCGCCGGGGCTCAGTGGCAGAGGGCGGTGTCCACGACGGCTTCGAGGCGCTTCGTGACGGCCGGGTCGGCCGGGTCGGCCGGGACGGCGGTCACCGTGATCTCGGCGGCGCGGCCGTCGTCGGTGGCTCCGCCCCGGGTCTCGTAGCCCGGGATGTCGCCGCCGTGGCCCCAGTAGACGCCGCCGCAGGACAGCCGTCGGCTGATCAGCCCCAGCCCGGTTGGTGCTGCTGTAGCCGAACTTCGCCCCGGGGGTGGCGTCGGCCTTGTGCCGGAAGGCGAGGTCCAGGAGGTCGCGGGGTTCGAAGTAGCGGTGCCGGATGGTGGTGTCGTCGATGTCGCCCTCGTAGTCGGGAAGGCCGCTGGTGTGCTGGAGGAGTTGGCGGACGGTGATGCGGTGTCCGTCGATCCCCTCGCCGCGGACGACGTTCGGCAGGTAGGTCTCGACCGGTTCGTCGAGGCCGACCCGCCCTTCGCCGACCAGGCGGAGGGGGTGGCCAGGGTGCCCGCGAGGATGGCGCCGATGGCGAGGGTGGCCGCCGCCGACGACGAGGCCCGTCGGCGCTGCCGTGTGCGCTCGTTCATGAGTCAACTCCGTTGGAATCGTGGGGAATCGGCGGGAACGATCACGGGTTCCGGAGTCTCGGACGCGCATCGCGGAAAGACGGGAGAAACCGCTCCCTCGATCGGGGGAGGCCGCCGCCGGGCCGCCCGACCATACTGGCGATCATGATCACGGGAATCCGGCCGTTGCTGCGCGGCTCCACCTGCACGGGTGCACTGTTCGCCGTCGCCGGCGCGTTCGCGGGCCTGCCACTGGCGGTCCTGGCCCTGCTGCCGGCCGAGGCGCTGCGGGTGAGCCCGGAGACGGTGAAGACGCACGTCGGGAACGTGCTGATGAAGCTCGGCGCCCAGAACCGCACCCATGCGGTGGTGATCGCCTACGAGTCCGGCCCGGTGGTCCCGGGGTCGGGCGGCTGACGCGGCCCGAGCCCCCTTCCGTGCCGCGGGCTCAGGGGGTCAGGACCAGTCGGCCGCGCAGGCCGCCCGTGGCCAGGCGCTCGTGTGCCTCGGCGGCACGGGCCAGCGGCAGACGGTCGGCCACCCGCAGGGACAGCCGGCCGTCCGCGGCGAGCCGGGCCAGGCGGGTCAGGGCGGGGCCGTCCGCGGTGATCCACACGTTCGCCACCCGGATGCCGCGCAGCCCCACCGGCTCGCTGCCGCCCGCCACCGCGACGAACACCCCGCGGCTGCGCACCGCGCCCAGGGCCCGGACGCCGAGCAGCGCCGCGTCCACCGCGCCGTCCACTCCGCTCGGCACCAACGCCCGTACGGCGGCCGCCACATCGGGCACGTCGCGCGGCACGAACCACTCCGCGCCGAAGCCGCGCACCAGCGCCTCGTCCCCCTCCCCGGCCAGGGCGACCACGCGCAGGCCGCGCAGGGCGGCCAGTTCGACGGCGAAGCCGCCGACCGCGCCCGCCGCTCCGGTGACCAGCACGGTGGCGCCCGCCGGCAGGCCGAGCAGGTCGAGGGCCTGCAGGGCCGTGAGGCCGTTGAGCGGCAGTGTCGCCGCCTCCTGCGGCGGGATGCCGTCCGGGGCGAGGGCCAGCGCGTCGGCGTCCAGCACGGCGAAGTCGGCGTAGGTGCCGAGGTCGACGTCCAGGCGGTCGCGCAGACCGATCACCCGGCGGCCGGGCGCGAGGCCCGTCACCCCCGGTCCGACCGCGTCCACCAGCCCGGCCAGCTCCCAGCCGATGCCGGTCACCTCCCGGCGCGCCATCAGCCCCGCCCCGGCCAGCACCCCCGCACGGGTCGCCGCGTCCACCGGGTTGACCCCGGCCGCCTCCACCCGCACCCGCACTTCGCCCGGCCCCGGCTCGGGCCGCGCCACCTCCACCAGCTCCAGCGCCGCCGGGCCGCCGAACTCCCGCACCACCACCGCACGCATCACGCACACACCTCAACTTCCCACGGAAAAAACGGAATCGGGAACGCCACCCAACCTAGGGAGAGCTACTCTCCACAGGGAAGGACGCACTCCGAGGTGCGTACCGCACGGCAAGGGGAGTCGAGCAACCAGTGCCCACCATGACCGCCGCCCAGCGCCGCGCCGCCGCCCGCGCCGACTACGATGCCTACCTCGCCGAGTGCCCGGCCCGCCAACTCCTCGACCGGATCGGCGACAAGTGGGTCAGCCTGGTCGTCAACGCCCTCGCCGACGGGCCGCAGCGCTACAGCGACCTGCGCCGACGCCTCGCCGGGGTCAGCGAGAAGATGCTCACCCAGACCCTGCGCACCCTCGAACGCGACGGCCTGCTCACCCGGGCCGTCACCGCCGGGGTGCCCGCCCGCGTCGACTACGCGCTCACCCCCCTCGGGCGTGACCTGCTGCCGCTGGTGCGGGCCATCAAGACCTGGGCCGAGACCCACATGCCCGCCGTCCTCACCGCCCGCGCCGACTACGACGAGCGGCGCCCGGAGGCCTGACCGGGGCGGAACGGGACGGCGACGTCGGCGACGTGCTCACCGGCCTCGGCGGTCGCCCAGTTCGGGTAGTACACCTCGCGGTTCGAGGCGCTGCGGGTGTGGCCGCGCGCGGCGAGCCAGGCGCCGACCGCGTCGTGGGCGGCGGCCATCGCCGGGTAGCCGCCCTGCCCCTTCGTCACGGCGGTGTACGCCTCCCGGTGCGCCGGCTCGATCCGGACCCCGATCCGGCCGGACGGCTCCACCGCGTTGGCGGTCGGAGCGCAGACCTCGACCAGGCCGTCCGAGTCCTCGCTCACCAGGCCGTGGTAGACCGCGAACAGCGGCCCGGACAGGCACGCCCCCGCCTCCCGCAGGTGGGCGAACAGCAACTGGCTCGACTCCGCGAGGAAACCCGGCAGTTCGGCGGCGGTCACGTGCCGGCGGGCGAACAGGACCTTCTGCTCGGGCACCTCGCGCTCGGCGACCCCGTACCCGGCCGGGCTCCCGCCCGCCAGGACCTCCCGCGCGTAGCCCACCGCGTCCCGGCGGGCCGCGTGCTCGGCCTCCCGCTCCCGCCAGTACGCGTGCAGCGCGCCCACCGACTCCTCGCGGCCGCCCGCGTCGAGCACCGCGGCGATCCGCGCCAGCGGCATCCCGGTGGCCCGCAGCAGCCCGATCCGGCGGGCCCGCTCGACCTGCTCGGGCCCGTAACGGCGGACACCGCTGCGCGGTTCCACGAGCGCCGGCGGCAGCAGCCCCCTGCTCCCGTAGAGCCGCAGGGCCTTCAGGCTGAGCCTGGTCCGGGCGGCGAGCTCCCCGATGGCGATCAGTTCGTCGTGCACGGCCGGCCTGTCGTCCACGTCTTGTGCGTCCTGTGCGTCTGGCATGCCGCCACTGTGCTCCCTGCCCCTGGGACAGGGGCAACTCCCCGCCCGGGGGGGCTAGCCGGCCGGGTCCTTCACCCAGGCGCCGATGCCGAGGCGGCCGGTGGTGCCGAGGTCGAGTTCGGGGGTGACCGTGACGGGGGCGGCGTTCGGGGTGGCGCGGACCCGGACGTACGGGACGTTGACCGGGTCGCCGGACTCGGTCGTGTTGCGCCAGACCAGGGCGGAGTGGGCGCCCTCGCCGGGGCGGAGGGTGAACTTCTGCGGCGGGGCGTCCGCGCCGGTGCCGGTGGCGATCTCGGCGCCGCCGGAGAGGAGGCGGATGCCGTCGACCGGGCGGTGCTCCTGGTCGAGGAGCTGGAGGGTCGGGTAGCCGTCGAGGGCCACCGGGGACGTGCCGCAGTTGCGCAGGGTGAGGCCGACCACGCGCAGGCCCATCGCGGCGTCGCCCTGGTCGGCGTAGAGCCGGACGCCGGAGGGCGGGCAGGGACCGCCGGGCTGCGGGGCCTCGGCGGTGGGGACGCTGCGGACCCGGAGGATCGTCACCTGGCGGCCCGCCCCCGGCCGGGCAGACGCCCGGGGGTCGGCCGGGTCGATCCGGCCCCGCGCGGTGGCGCCCGGGGCGAGGGCGGTCGCGGTCTTCGGCACGGGCTCCAGGCCGCCGCCGGTCAGCGCGGGCCGGTCGAACGTCACGGTGACGTCGGCCGGTTCGCCGCCCTGGTTGGTGACCTCGTAGTCCCCGCAGACCGGGTCGACCGTGACCCGCACCCCGCCCTGGGCGAGTTCGGACGGCTTCGCCGCGCACTCCGCACGGTTGCGGGCGCCCGGGGTCGAAGCTCCGCCCGAACCTCCGCCCGAAGCTCCGGCGGACCCGCAGCCCGCGAGCAGGGCGGCAGCTGCCGCGACGGCGGTGGCCGAGGCGGTGGCGGAGACGGCGGCGGAGGCGACGGCGGAGGCGACGGCGGACGCGAGCGGGCGGGCGGGCTTGGCGAACTGGCGCATCGGACGAGTCGATCACGAACCGATCGGGGCTGCTGTGGTCCGCGCCACTCGCCGTGAAACAGCCCTGCAACGGTCCGGGTGATGCCGCGTCAGCTGCCGTAGCGGCGCTGGCGGGCGGCGAAGCTGCGGATCGCGCGGAGGAAGTCGATCTCGCGGAAGGCCGGCCAGTAGGCCTCGCAGAAGTAGAGCTCGGAGTAGGCGCTCTGCCAGAGCAGGAAGTTGGACAGGCGCTGCTCGCCGCTGGTGCGGATCACCAGGTCGGGGTCGGGGCGCCCGGCGGTGTAGAGGTGGGGCCCGATGTCGTCGACGGTCAGGGTGTCGGCGACCTCGGTGAGCGAGGCGCCGGCCCCGGCGCGGGCGTACATCAGGTCGCGCAGGGCGTCGACGACCTCCTGGCGGCCGCCGTAGCCGACCGCGAGGGTGACGTGGGCACCGGTGGTGCAGTCGCGGGTGGCCTCGACGGCTTCCTTGAGGGCGTGGGCGGTGCTGTCCGGCAGGGCGTCGAGCAGGCCGGCCAGGTGGACCTGCCAGGCCGGGTCCGGCCGGGCGAGCCGGTCGGTCACCACCTGCTCGATCACCCGCATGAGGAAGGCGACTTCGGCGTCACCGCGGCGCTGGAGGTTCTCGGTGGAGCAGACGAACACGGTGACGTGGCGGATGCCGAGTGCCTCGCACCAGGAGAGGACCTCCTCGACGTGCTCGGCGCCGACACGGTGGCCGAGGCTGGGGCTGGCCAGGCCCATCTGCCGGGCCCAGCGGCGGTTGCCGTCCATGATCAGCCCGACGTGCCGGGGCAGCGGACCGGCCGCGACCTGGCGGCGCAGGCGGCGGGTGTAGAGGGTGCGGAGCGGATCGGGCATGAGGGTGCCGTCCCGGTGGTTGGTGTCGGGTGAGGTGGGCCGTGGGCGGGCGGTGTGCGCGGGTGGGCACGTCGGCCGGCCGGTCGGGGGCGTACGGCCGGGGTGTGCGGCCGGGGTGTGCGGCGCAGCGGTCAGTCGGCCGGGGGCAGGTCGCGCAGGTCGCGCAGGGTGCCCGTGCAGACGGCCGTGAGCAGCAGCAGCCCGAGGCCCACGGCGGCGGCGAGCGGGTGGAGGCCGTCCGTCACCGCGGAGCCGAGCAGTGCGGCGCCGCCGGTCGCGCTGGCGGCGGCCAGCGTCCAGACGCCGGCGCGCAGCCGGCGGGTGGGCGGCGGGACGACGGCCTCGGCGCCGACGCCGGTGAAGATCCGCGGGATCTGGATCGCGCCGAGCGCGAGCGCGATCCACCAGCCGGCGAGCACGGCGACCCGCAGGGTGGGTGGCGCGGTGTCGATGCCGCTGTGCACGACGAGCACGACAGCCGTGCCGACCGCGGTGGGCAGGGCGAGCCGGCGTAGCGCCCAGCGCAGCAGCAGGAGTGCCGCCTCCACGGTCGGCCGGGGCCGGGGCGCGACCAGGGCGAGGCCGAGCAGCAGCAGGAGCGTGCTGCCGTGGGTGATCGCGGTACGGGCGTCGGCGGCCGTGGACGGCAGCGCGTCGGCCTGCTCGGCGGCCAGGTGGTTGAGGAACCAGGCGGCGAGCGCGACCGTGATGCCCATGGTGGCCACCCGGCGTTGCCGCTGGGCGGGGGAGTCGGCCGGCCATAACGCCGGGTGCAGCCACATGTCGGCGATGCCCGCGAGCAGGTTCGGCCATGACTTCCAGCCCGCGCCCCGGGCCTCGTCCTCCACCATGGCGCCCCAGCGCTCCCGGAAGGCGTCCGGGTAGAGGCGCACCAGGCTCCGGGCGATGACGCTCACGCCGGATTCACCCCCAGCCGCCGCAGCCCGGCGTCCGCCACCCGGGCCATGGTGCGCAGTTCGCGCTCCAGCACCTCCCGGCCCTGCGGTGTGAGCCGCACCGGGCGTTGGCGGCCCTGCCCGTCGAGCGGTTCGATGAGCTGCTTGGACTCCAGCCTGGTCAGTGCCCCGTACAGGCTGCCTGGGCCGAGGCGTTCGCCGGTCAGCTCCTCGATCGCGGTGTTGATGGCGTACCCGTGCAGCGGCCCGTCCGCGAGTGCGCAGAGCACCAGTGTCTGGGCGTCGTTGGCTTGCATGCCGTGGCGCTCCCTTCGGTCTGACTCCGCACCATACTACGCGTCACGAGCTACGTGCCACGTAGTACGGGTGATGCGGGGAGCGTGGCCTGATCGGACGTCAGCGGACCTCGATGTCGGCGTGGTGGACCTTGTAGCCTCCCTGCAGGACGGGGGCGAACGGGGCCGGGGCCATGCACGTCCCGACGACCGGCTGGTAGGGCTTGCCGGCGGCGTCCAGGGCCATGTCGCCTATGCCCCAGGAGAAGCCGAGGCGGGCGCCGCCGCGGCCGTCGCCGACCTCGCCGTCGCCGTCCTCGCCCTGGTAGATGCTTAGGCCGATCCGGTCGCCGACCGTCAGGACGTCCGACTCGGTCACGACGGCGGTCAGCGTGGCGACCGGGCCGCCGGTGGCCAGGCAGTCCACCGTGGCCTCGCCGGTGTACGTCCGGCCCGTCTCGGCGCTGTGGTGGGAGATCTTGACGGTGCCCTCGGCGTCGGTGGGCAGGCCGTGCTCCAGGCGGGTGCCCGGGAAGACGTGGGTGTACGGGGCCTGCCTGGCGTCGACGGTGAACCGGATCTCGTCCTTCGGGGCGAAGGCGTACATGATCCGGGCGGAGCCGCTGACGCTCGCCGGGCGCGGGTGCCGGCCGTCCTCCCGGGTGGGCGCGGCGGGCGCGGCGGCCGAGGTCGTCGAGGTCACCGGCGTCGCCGGTGTCGCCGAGGCCGTGCCGGCGGAGGCCTGGGTGACGCCGCCCAGCGCCGCCAGGGTCAGCGCGGCGGCGGCCGCGGCCCGCGCGGTACGGGCGCTGCGGGCGGTGGTGCTGGCGGTGGTGCGGGTGATGGTACGAGTGCTGGTGCCGATGCGGAACACGGTGGTCTCCCTCCCCGCGGCGACCCCGGTGGCCGCCGCCGCGATGCCCCAACTCTGGCCCCGGCGGCCCCACTCGCACATGTGCCGATCGGCATAAAGATCGCGCCCGCCCGGCCGCCTGCCCCTGCCGATCGGCAGGGGCAAGCACCCGGCCGCCCCGCCCGCCCGCCCCGCCGTCAGACCGGGTCGACGGGCGTGAACGTGCCGAGCCGGTCCTCCACCGCCTGCGCGGCGGCCAGGCACAGGTCCTCCCGGAACGGGCGCCCGACCAGCTGGACGCCCACCGGCAGCCCGTCCGCGTCGATCCCGGTCGGGACGGCGACGGCCGGCAGGCCGACCAGGCTGGTCACCGAGCAGAGCCGCCGGCCGACCGCGACGCGGTCCCGCCCCGCCTGGTCACGGGACTCCAGGCCGGGCTCGACCGGCGGCTCGGTGAACACCGGGCCGAGCAGCAGCGGGTACTCGTCCAGGAACTCGCCCCACGCCCGCCGGACGCCCGCCCACGCGCCGGTGAGCTTCATCAGCCCGGCCACGTCCGTCGGCGGGGCGCTGCGCATGGTGAACTCGATGAAGCGGCTGCCGGTTTCGCCGAGCAGTTCCCGCACGGCCGGCCAGGTGGGCGCGAACTCGGTGACGACGATCCGGTGGTAGATGTCCAGCGCCTCCTCGAAGCGCGGCACGTCCGGGAGTTCGCACACCTGGTGGCCCGCGTCGCGCAGGGCGTCGGCGGCCCGGGCCAGCGCGGCGTGGACGGTCGGGTGGGTGCCGAGGCCGCCCGGGTCGGCGACCAGGGCGACCTTCGCCGGGCCGGCGAGCGGCGGGCCGTCCAGCGGCACCGGGAGGGCGCGCGGGTCGCGCGGGTCGGGCCCGGCCAGCACGTCGTAGGCGAGCCGGAGGTCGCCGACCGTCCGGGCCAACGGGCCGTCCGTGACGAGGAGTTGGGAGGCGATGCCGGGGTCGTCCGGGCCGATCACGCGCTGGTCGGCGGCGAACCGGCCGGTGCTCGGGTTGAGGGCGGTCACGCCGCAGAACGAGGCCGGGATGCGGACCGAGCCGCCGGAGTCGTTGCCGAGCCCGAGCGGGGCCAGGCCGCAGGCGACGGCGGCGCCGTCCCCGCCGCTGCTGCCGCCCGGGGTGCGGGTGGCGTCCCAGGGGTTGCGGGTGTCCCCGTACAGCTCGCTGCGGGTGTGCATGCCGGCCAGGATCAGGGTGGGCATGTTGCTGTGCCCGATCGGCACGGCGCCGGCGGCGCGCAGCCGGGCGACGGGGACGGCGTCGGCCCGGGCGGTGAGCGCGGCGAACCGGCGCAGCCCGAAGGTGGTCGGCATGCCCTCGATCGGCGTGGACTCCTTGACGGTGAACGGCACGCCCGCGAGCGGCCCCAGCGGTTCGCCCGCCGCGCGGCGCCGGTCGGTGTCCTCGGCGGCCGCCCGGGCGCGCTCGGCGAGGAGCTGGGTGACGGCGTTGACCTGCGGGTTGACCTCGGCGATGCGGGCGAGGTGGCTGTCGAGCACCTCCACGGCCGACACCTCGCCGGCCCGGACGGCGGCGGCGAGGGCGCCGGCGGTCAGTTTCCACAGGGGCATGGGGATCCTCCTCCTCGACGGTTCCGATGCGAGTGCATCGGAAACGGAACCGTACCCGAGGATCCGATACAGTTGCATCGAATAAAGGAGGCCGGGCATGCCCAAGCAGGTGGACCACGAGGAACGGCGCCGGCGCATCGCCGACGCCGTCTGCCGGCTCATCGACGAAAGCGGCCTCGAAGCGGCCACCCTGCGCGACGTCGCCGCCCGCGCCGAGGTGTCGATGGGCGCCGTGCAGCGCTGCTTCCGCACCAAGGACGAGATGCTGCGGTTCGCGCTGCGGCACATCGGCGACCGCATCGCCGAGCGGGTCCGTACCCGCCTGCTCGCCGGCCCCGCCCAGTCCGCCGCCAGCGCGCTCGGCCACGTCACGACGGAACTGGCGTTGCTGCGCGCGGAACACCGCGCCGAGGCCCGGATCTGGCTCGCCTTCGTCGCCCGGGCCGCCGTCGACCCCGGCCTGGCGGAACTGCTGCGGGCCGGGTACGCGGAGTCCGAGGACCTGCTCGTCCGGCTCCTCGCGGAGGCCGGAGCGCCCGGTGCGCACCGCGAGGCCCGCACGCTGCTCGCCCTCGCGGACGGCCTCACCGCGCACGTGCTCCTCGGGCGGCTCGACGCCGAGGAGGCCGGGGAGTTGCTGCACGCGCACCTCGCGGCGCTGTGGGCGAAGCCGGGCGCTCCGTAGCCGGCGTCCGACCCGCCCGGTCCGACCCGCTCGGTCCGATCCGCTCCATCCGATCCGCTCCCGTGGCGAGACGATCGGACATCCGGTGAAGACTGAGGGATATTCATCCGCTCACCCGATCTCCCTACCGTTGAGGACATCGAGAACGGCCCCACCGGGGGCCGGTGTTGACCGGACGAAGGAGAACACGATGCGTGCGATGGTGCAGAAGGAGTTCGGCGGCCCCGAGGTGCTGCAGCTGGTCGAGACCGAGCGGCCGACGCTGCGCAGCGGCGAGGTGCTGGTGCGGGTCGAGGCCGCCGGGGTGAACCCGGTCGACCTGGCGGTGCGGTCGGGGGCGTTCCCGCTGCTGGGCGAGCCGCCGTTCACGATCGGCTGGGACGTCTCCGGCGTGGTCGAGGAGGCCGGGCCGGGGGCCCGCTACCGGGTGGGCGAGGAGGTCTACGGGATGCCGTTCTTCCCGCGCGCCGCCGGCGGCTACGCCGAGTACGTCGCCGCGCCCTCGCGCCAACTGGCCCGCAAGCCCGCCTCCCTGGACCACGTCCAGGCCGCCGCGCTGCCGCTGGCCGCGTTGACCGCCTGGCAGGGCCTGGTCGACCTGGCCGGGATCGGCGAAGGGCAGCGGGTGCTGATCCACCGGGCCGCCGGCGGCGTCGGCCACTTCGCCGTGCAGATCGCCAAGGCCCGTGGCGCGTACGTGATCGCGCTGGCCGGCGAGCCCAAGCACGGCTTCCTCAAGGAGCTCGGCGCGGACGAGGTGATCGACTACCGGACCACCGACTACACCGGCGCGGTGCGGGACGTCGACGTCGTCTTCGACTCCTCCTCCGAGAACACCCGGGCCCTGGAGGTGCTGAAGCCGGGCGGGACCCTGGTCAGCATCATGGAGCACTGGAACCAGGAGCTGGCCGCCGCGATCGAGGCCGCCGGGCGCCGGTTCGCCGGCGTCTCCGTCGAACCCGACTACGCCTCGCTGGAGGCGATCGCCGCCCTGGTGGACGCCGGCCGGATCCGCCCGCACATCGCGGCGACCTTCCCGCTCGCCGAGGCCGGCCGGGCGCACGAACTGGTCGGCTCCGGTAGCGTCCAGGGCAAGGTCGTACTGACCGTTGAGTGACCGGAACGGACGGATCGCAGGGGGCGGACGTTGGACATCCTGACCGAGGCACTGGGCTCCATGCGGACGGCACACCCGGCGTCCGTGCGCACCGAGGGCCGGGCGCCCTGGGGCCTGCGCCTGCCCCCGGTGGTCGGGGCCGTCTTCCACGTGGTGCTGTACGGCACCTGCTGGCTGGTCCCGGCGGACCGGGCCGCCGGCGGCGAGCCGGTCCCGCTCAGCCCCGGCGACGTGCTGTTCCTGCGGGACGGCCGCGGCCACGTCCTGGCCGACCGTCCGGACACCCCGGCGGTCGACGCGAACGCCTGCCGGTTCGACCGCAGCACGCCGATCGGCACCGTCTCGCTCGGCGGCGACGGCGCCCGGACCAGCCTGCTGTGCGGCAGCTACCACCTCGACCAGGGCCGCCCGCACCCGATGGTCCGCCAGCTGCCGGCCCTGATCCACCTGCCGACCCGGCACGGTCGTCACCCCGAACTCGCCTCCGCCGTCCAGCTGTTGGGTGCGGAGCTGGAGAACCCGCGGATCGGCTCGGCCGGGATCGTGCCGGCGCTGATCGACTCGCTGCTGCTGTACATCCTGCGGGCCTGGTTCGAGGACCAGCCCGCGGCCACCGCCGCGGGCTGGGCGGCGGCGATCCGGGACGCGGGCGTCGCCCCCGCCCTGGCGGCGATCCACGAGGCGCCGGCCACCCCGTGGACGGTGGAGTCGCTCGCGGACCGGGCGGGCCTGTCCCGGGCCGCCTTCGCCCGCCGGTTCACCTCGCTGGTCGGCGAGCCGCCGATGGCGTACCTGACCCGCTGGCGGATGACCACCGCCGCCCGCCTGCTGCGCGAGTCCGAGGCGCCGCTCACGGCCGTCGCCACCCAGGCCGGGTACGGCTCGGAGTACGCCTTCGCGAAGGCGTTCAAGCGGGAGTTCGGGCAGGCCCCCGGCGGCTACCGCCGGGAGGCCCGCGCGGCGTGACGCCCGGTCCGACGCCGCCGGTGCCCGCGGAATCCCCGTTGCCCGGGGGCGGGTGACCCGGCGAGGATCGAGGGCGTGCCCGCCGACGAGAGCCCCGAACCGACGCCCGGACCGACGCCCGGGCCGACGCCCGAACCGACGCCCGGATCGAGCCCCGAGCCGAGCCCCGAGCCGAGCCCCGAGCTGACGCCGTACCCCAAGGTCCCCGCCAAGGGGCGCCCCGACGCGCCCGGCAGCCGGGAGTGGATCGCGGCGGAGAAGGTGCACGGCGCGCACTTCGCGGTCCTGTGCGAGCCCGGCGGCGCCGTCCGCCCGGCCAAACGGCGCGAACTGCTCGGCGACGAAGGGCTGGACGGCTTCTTCGGCGTCAGCCGGATCTGGCCCCGGCTCGCCGTCACCGCCGCCCGCCTCGCCGCCGCCGTGCGCGCCGACCCGGCCCACCGCGCGGCCGGCGCGACGGTCACCGTGTACGGCGAACTCGCCGGCGGCCGCTACCCGCACCCCGACGTGCCCGCCGAGGACGGCGTCGACCCGGTGCAGACCGGCGTCTGGTACGCGCCCGGCCTGCACTGGCTGCCGTTCGACGCCACCGTCGAAACCCCCGAAGGCCGCTGGTGGATCGCCGACCGCGCCCTGCGCGCCGCCACGGCCGCCGCCGGACTCACCGCCGTGCCCCTGCTCGGCCGCGGCCCGCTCACCACCCTGCAACAGCTCCCGGTCGCCTACCCCAGCCGCGTCCCGGCCCTGCTCGGACTGCCCGAACTGCCGGACAACCACGCCGAGGGCTACGTCCTCAAACCGGCCGGGGAATGGCGCGAGACCGGCGCCGCCGAGGCCGCCGGTGTCGCCGGTGCGACCGGTGCCGCCGCCCGTCCGCTCCGCAAGGTCAAACAACGGGCCTTCGCCGAGGACGAGCGCTACGACGGCGCCCGCCCGTACCTCGTCCCGCCCCAGGGCGCGGCCGGCGTCCCCGGCTGGCTGCTCGCCCGGGCCAGCGCCCTGCTCACCCCCGCCCGCGCGGCCGCCGCCGTCAGCAAACTCGGGCCGCGCACCCCGCTGGACGCCGTCGCCGCCGAGATCGCCGCCGACGCGGCGGCCGAGCTCGCCGAGGCCCTCGGCGGCCTCGACGACGCCACCGAAGCCGCCCTGCGGGGCGCCCTCGGGCCCGGCGCCCGCTCGCTCGCCGCGTTCGACGCCGAGGACCGGGGGCGGCGCTGACCTGCGGCGATGCTCCTCCCGGAAATTTCCCGGTAGAAAACCGCCGGTTCGTGTCGAGACGCCGGCCCCCGCTCCGTCCCATGGATGACGGCACGCCAGCGGGGCGCGCGGAACGCAGGAGGAGAACGACCGTGAAGTACGTCGCGGCGATCTACGGCAACCAGGCCACGTGGGAGTCCTTCCCGGCCGAGGCCTGGCCGGAGGCCATCGCCAAGCAGGAGGCGTTCAACGCCCGCTACCGGGAGACCGGCGAGCTCATCGGCGCCTACGGGCTCGCCGACGCGGCCGCCGCCCAGCTGGTGCGGCGCGTCGACGGCGCGCCGGTCGTCACCGACGGGCCGTACCTGGAGACCAAGGAGTACCTGGCCAGCTTCTACCTGCTTGACTGCGAGAGCCTGGAGCGCGCCCAGCGGATCGCCGCCGACATGCCGTTCGCGGACGTCGAGCCGGTGGAACTGTGGCCGGTCCTGCACGAGTCCCCGGCCGGCGCGTGAACCTCCCCGACCCGGCCGTCGAGGACCTGCTGCGCGAACTCGCGCCGCAGGTCCTCGGCGTGCTGGTACGCCGCCACGGCGGGTTCGACACCTGCGAGGACGCGGTGCAGGAAGCCCTGCTCGCCGCCGCCCTGCGCTGGCCGCAGGACGGCCTGCCGGAACACCCGCGCGGCTGGCTGATCACGGTCGCCGGCCGCAAACTCCTCGACCAGGTCCGCAGCGAGGCCGCCCGGCGCCGCCGCGAGGAGACCCTCGCGCTCGCCACCCCGCAGGCCGCGCTGCTCGCGCCCGCCGCCGACGCGGGAGCGGACGGGGCCGCCGACGACTCCCTCGCGCTGCTGTTCCTCTGCTGCCACCCGGCCCTGTCCGCACCCAGCCGGATCGCCCTCACCCTGCGCGCGGTCGGCGGGCTCACCACCGCCCAGATCGCCGCCGCGTTCCTGGTCCCCGAAGCCACCATGGCGCAGCGGATCAGCCGCGCCAAGCAGAGCATCAGGACGGCCGGGGGCGGGTTCGGGCCGCTGGCCGCAGCGACGGCGACGGCGACGGCGGCTCGGCTCGGCGAAGTCCGGCAGGTGCTGTACCTGATCTTCAACGAGGGCTACACGGCCAGCGACGGCGAGGAGTTGACCTCGCCCGCACTCGCCACCGAGGCGATCCGCCTCACCCGGCTCCTGCTGCGCCACACCCCCGGCGACGCCGAGACCACCGGACTGCTCGCCCTCATGCTCCTCACCGACGCCCGCCGACCCGCCCGCACCGGCCCGGGCGGCGCGCTGATCCCCCTCGACGAGCAGGACCGCACGCTGTGGCGGAGCGAACTGCTCGACGAAGGCCTGGAGTTGATCGGCGAGGCACTGTCGGGCGGACAGGTCGGGCCGTACCAGGTGCAGGCGGCGATCGCGGCCGTGCACAGCGAGGCGCCGAGTGCCGAGCGGACGGACTGGCCGCAGATCCTGGTGCTCTACGACCTGCTGCTCGCCTTCGACGCCAACCCGATGGTCGCCCTCAACCGGGCCGTCGCGGTCGCCATGGTGCAGGGCGCGGAAGCCGGACTGGCGGTCGTCGACGCCCTGGCCGCCGACCGCCGCATGGCCCGCCATCACCGCCTGCTCGCCGTCCGCGCCCACCTGCTCGACCTCGCCGGCGCCGACCCGTCCACCACCGCCGAGGCCTACCGCACCGCCGCCACCCGCACCACGAGCGCCCCCGAACGCCGCCACCTGATCGACCGCGCGCAACGACGGGCGGCGGAGTAGAAAGCCGGCGCGCCCGGGCCGGCTGGGTGGCGGCTGGTGGAGTGGGAAGTCGGCCCGGCCGACTTCTCGTGCCGCGGGGAGGGGCCCCTTTCGGGGGGTGGGTGGGGGACGCATCATGGGGCTCCCGTTGTGCGACGCTCCCAGGAGGCAGCAGATGGCCACCCCGCAGACCACCCCGCAGACCACCCCGCAGACCACCCCGCAGACCGACCCGCAGACCACCCAGCGAACCGCCCGACGCGGCGTCCCGTTCCCCGTCCGGGTGCAGGCGCGGGCCCTTCGGGCCGTGTACGCGCTGCCGGCCGGGGTCCGGCGGGTGCTGGCCGGGGCGCCGGTGGTGCGGGACGGGCAGGCGCTGGCGGTGGACGCGCAGTTGATGCTGCGGCTGCAGCGGCTCTCGGGCGCGGCGCTGGTGGTGCCGGGCGGGGTGGGGCCGTCGCGGGTGGCGATGGACCTGTCCCGGCACCTGGTGGGCGGCCCGACCCTGCCGGTGGCCGTCCGGGAGGTGGCGATCCCGCAGCCGCACGGGGAGCTGCCGGCCACGCTGTACACGCCGCGCGGGCTGGCGGCCGGTTCCGGGCTGCTGGTGTTCCTGCACGGGGGCGGCTGGGTGGTGGGCAGCCGGGCGAGCCATGACCAGGTCTGCCGGTACCTGGCGCGGCGGGCCGGGGTGCGGGTGCTGTCGGTGGAGTACCGCCTGGCGCCGGAGCACCCGTTCCCGG
Source organism: Kitasatospora sp. NPDC094028 (assembly GCF_049543595.1). Lineage (NCBI taxonomy): Bacteria > Bacillati > Actinomycetota > Actinomycetes > Kitasatosporales > Streptomycetaceae > Kitasatospora > Kitasatospora sp. NPDC094028. The sequence goes on from NZ_JBMVFA010000029.1 coordinate 78,434, forward strand.
CGGCGGCCGAGGACGCGCTGGCCGCGTTCGACTTCGCGCACGCCGGGGCGGCCGCGCTGGGCGCGGACCCGGCGCGGATCGCGGTCGGCGGGGACAGCGCGGGCGGCAACCTGGCGGCGGTGACGGCGCAGGCGGCGGTGCGGCGGGGCGGGCCGGCGCCGGCGTTCCAGCTGCTGCTGTACCCGGCGGCGGACGCCTCCGTCCGGCGCCGTTCGCGCGAGCTGTTCGCGGAGGGCTTCTACCTGACGAGTGCGCAGATGGACTGGTTCGCCGACCACTACGCCCCCGAGCCGGCCGACCGTACGGACCCGCGGCTGTCCCCGCTGCTGGCCGGGGACCTGGCGGGCCTGCCGCCCGCGTACGTCGGCACGGCGGGTTTCGACCCGCTGCGGGACGAGGGCGAGGCGTACGCGGAGGCGTTGCGCGCGGCGGGGGTGGCGGTGCGGCTGAGCCGGCACCGGGATCTCATCCACGGCTACGCCAACTACCTGGGGATCGGCGGCCGCTTCCTGGAGGCGACGGCCGAGGCGGCGGAGGCGCTGCGCGAAGCGGTGGGCAGCTAGCCGGTCGCCCGCTGCGCAGGGGCTTCTCGCGCTCACCCGCTTATTGTACTCTCCGTCTAATAAGCGGGTGAGCGGGCACCCGCAGGAGCAGGCACCTGGAGGCAGCCATGGCTCTCACCGACCCGGTGGCGCGGCACGACCACCGGCACACCACGGCGGACGACGACGTCTCGAAGCGGCTGCTGGAGTCGGCCGCGACCCTCTCCTACGACCCCTCGGTCGAGATCGACTGGGACGCCCCGCTCCCGCCGGAGCACCACGGCCTGAACCCGGAGTGGAGCACCCTCTACGGCACCCGGCTGTGGGACGAGATGACCGAGCAGCAGCGGGTGACCCTCACCCGGCACGAGGTCTGCTCGATCATGAACACCGGCATCTGGTTCGAGATGATCCTCCAGCAGATGGTGCTGCGCGACCAGTACCTCAACAACCCCGCCAGCGCCGAGTTCCGCTTCGCGCTCACCGAGATCGCCGACGAGTGCCGGCACTCGATCATGTTCGCCCGCGCCTGCGAGAAGATGGGCGTCCCCGCGTACCGGCCGCACAAGCTGATCGCCCAGGCGGGCCGGGCCTTCAAGTCGCTCGCGAAGGGCGAACTCGCCTACGGCGGCATCCTGGTGGCCGAGGAAGTGCTCGACGTCATGCAGCGCGACTGGATGCGCGGCGAGGACGTCCTGGAGATCGTCCGCGGCACCTCCCGGATCCACGTGGTCGAGGAGTCCCGGCACATGAAGTTCGCCCGGCAGGAGATCCGCGAGCGGATGCGCCACGCGGGCCCGGCCCGCCGCGCCAACGCGGCCTTCGGCATCGCGGTCTGCGCGTACGTGATCGTCTCCAGCATGGTCCACCCGGGCGTGTACAAGGCCGCCGGGCTCGACGTCGGGCGGGCGCTCGACGAGGTGAAGGCGAACGAGCACCGCAAGGCGATGCTGCGCACCAGCTCCCGCCACCTGATGGCGTTCCTCGCCGAGACCGGGCTGCTCACCCGCCGCTCGGCGGCGATCTACCGTCGCCTCCACATGCTCTGACGGTCCGCCAGTCAGCGCGGACCCCCCACAGCGAGGACCCCACTCCGGCCATGGCCTACGCGATCACCCAGACCTGTTGCAACGACGCCTCGTGCGTGTCCGTCTGCCCGGTCAACTGCATCCACCCGACCCCGGACGAGCCGGAGTTCGGCACCACCGACATGCTGTACATCGACCCGGCGGCCTGCATCGACTGCGGCGCCTGCGCGGACGCCTGCCCGGTGGACGCGGTGTTCCCGGTCGACCGGCTGCGCGGCCCGGACACCGTCTTCGGCCCGATCAACCGGGACTGGTACCGCGACCACCCCAGCGATCACGCCTGGGGCGCGCCCGCGTTCCCGCGCAGCCTGCCCGGCGAGTTCGGCCCGCTGCGGATCGCCGTCGTCGGCACCGGCCCGTCCGCCGGGTACACCGCGCAGGAACTGCTGCGCCGCACCGGCGCCGAGATCACCATGATCGACCGGCTGCCGGTGACCGGCGGGCTGCTGCGGCACGGCGTCGCCCCCGACCACCAGTCCACCAAGCGGATCGCGGAGAGCTTCGCGAGCGTCTTCCACGACCCGCGGCTGCGGATGCACCTCAACGTGGAGGTCGGCACCGACGTCACGCACGCGGAGCTGGCCGCGCACCACCACGCGGTGGTGTACGCGGTCGGCGCGGCCGCCGACCGGCGGCTCGGCATCCCCGGCGAGGACCTGCCGGGCAGCCTGCCGGCCACCACCTTCGTCGGCTGGTACAACGCCGAGCCCACGGTGCCGGCCGACGCCGTCGAGCTGTCCGCCGAGCGGGTCGCGGTGATCGGCAACGGCAACGTCGCCGTGGACATCGCCCGGATCCTGCTCACCGACCCGGACCGGCTCACCGCCACCGACATCGCCGACCACGCGCTCGCGGCGCTGCGTGCCGGCCGGGTGCGCGAGGTGGTGCTGCTGGCCCGGCGCGGGCCGGAGCAGGCGGCGTGGACGAAGGCGGAGTTCCTGGCGCTGCGGCAGCTGCCGGGGGTGGAGGTCGTGGTCGAGGACCACCCGCAGGTGCGGGCGGCGATCGAGGCGGCCGGGCCGGACTCGCGGGCGGCGCTGCTCGCGGGGCTGCCGCTGGTGCCGTCCGAAGCGGGGTCGGCTGGTGCGGGGCCGTCCGGAGCGGAGCCCGGCGCCGCGCGGCGGATCGTGCTGCGCTTCCTGTCGGCGCCGGTCGAGCTGGTGGCCGGCGCGGACGGCCGGGTCGCCGGGGTGACCGTCGAACGGACGGCCCTGGGCGCGGCCGGTGCGGACGGTGTGGCCGGTGCGGAAGGCTCGGTCACGGGGACGGGCGAGCGGGAGACCCTGCCGGCCGGGCTGGTGGTCCGCTCGATCGGGCACCGGGGCGTTCCGGTGCCCGGCCTGCCGTTCGACGAGGCGGCGGCGGCCGTCCCGCACCGGGGCGGGCGGGTCGTCGACCCGGGGACGGGGCGGCCGCTGCCGGGGGCGTACCTGGTCGGGTGGGCCAAGCGCGGGCCGTCCGGCGGGATCGGCGCCAACCGGGCCTGCGCGCGGGAGACCGTGGACGCGCTGCTGGACGACGCCGAGGCCCGTGCGCTGTCCGTCCCGGCAGGGAGCCGGCGGGACTTCGACCGGCTGGTGCGCGGACGGCGGCCGGACGCGGTGGGGCTCAAGGAGCTGCGGGCGGTGGACCGGGCGGAGCGCGCCCGGGGCGCGGCCGAGGGGCGGCCGCGGGTGAAGCTCGCCACCGTGCCGGCGCTGCTGGCGGCGGGGCGGCGGCGGTGAATCCCGAGGCGCCGGCTGCACGAGAAGTCGGACCGGCCGACTTCTCGTGCAGCCGGCGATCGTTCGCCTGCGCGGTTTCGCGCCGGGGTTGAACTCGCGGCCGCGGGTTGACGCGGCCGTGTCCCGATCCGGGTGGGGTGCGTTGGGCGGGTGTGAGTGCATTCGGGGTGAAGCCGGTGTCGCGTCGGCGACGACCGGTCGAAGAAACGATCCTGCACGGCGCGGAGCCGTTTCCGGGCCTCCCGGAACGGCCGCCCGACCGTCCGGAGGCGGCTGATCCGGAGGCCCCCATCTACGCCGAGCTGGCCCGGCGCTGGCAGGCCGAGGGCCGCACCGTGCCGGGCCTGCCCGACCCGGTCTGGGAGAACCTGGCCGCCCCGCGCGGGGCGTGAACACGGGCGCGGGCAGGACGGACGAGGCGGGAGCTCGGCGGGGGGCGTCCGCCACCTGGCCGTTCGGGTCCGCGGGGTCCGCCGGCTTCGCGGGGCCGGTCACGTCGGCCACGTCGGTCACGTCGGCGATGTCGGCCGGCCAGTCCGGATAGAACTGCCGCGACCACCGCCGGAACACGCCGATCGACCGCTCTCCCGGGACGAGCCGAGGCTGCGCCAGGTACCGCTTGTGCGCCAGCACCTGCCGGTCCTGCTTGATGATCCGCACCGCCGCCTGCAGCGCCAGCCAGGACGCCGCCCGGTCCAGGGCGCCGGCCGGGCCGAGCCGGGGCAGCGGCACGCTGACGCACGTCGCGAACCGCACCCTGGTCCGCCACGGCGCGACCGGCGTCGGCAGCACCCACACCCGCAAGGTGGCGCCCAGTTCCGGGAGTTCGGCGACCAGTCGGGTCAGTCCCAGCCCGGCCAAGGTCACCGGCTGCTCCAGGCTCACCGTGCCGAGCCCCGGGAAGCGGGTGGTGGTGCGTTGGTGGACGGTGAACAGCGGGCCGTCGACCTCCGGCGGGGCGGTCTCCCGGGTGTCCAGGCCGTGCAGCACGGTCGTGTGCCGGAAGTCCACGTTGTTCTCCATCACCTCCTGCGGGTGGGAGCTCACCTCCCCGCTCCACCAGGCGAGCGGTCGCACCCCGACCGGCGGCGGCAGCTGCCAGGCCGGCGGCTCGCCGGCCGGGCCGCACCAGACGAACAACGCGCCGTCCCGCTCGCAGAACTGACGTGGCGTCAGCGATGCCCGCAGCCGGGTGCCGTCCGGCGCGCCGGTGCAGGAGCCGTCCGGGCCGAAGGCGAACCCGTGGAACGGGCAGACCAGTTCCTCGCCCCGCACCCGGCCGCCGGCCCCGAAGTGCGCGCCCAGGTGCGGGCATTGCGGCCCGATCGCCCGGACGACGCCCCGCCGCGTCCGGTACAGCACCACGTCCTCGCCCATCAGCCGGGCCGTCCGCACCCGGCCGGGCGGCAGATCGCGCGTGCGGCCGACGCAGAACCAGCCGCTCGGGTAGGGGACCTGGGCCGGGCGCTCGTCCATGAAGGTGGTCACCTCGTCGGCTTGACGGCGGTGTGAACGTACCAGCCCGTCACGTTGCGGACGGCGTACATCTCCACCGTGGTACGGAGATTGAGCCACTTCGCCGGATCGCCGAACCGGCGCACCAGCTCCCACGGCAGCCGGAAGTACACGTGCACGGCCTCCGTGGTCGGCAGGTAGTACGAGGTCGCGTCCATCGCCTCCTCGACCTCGAACCCCGCCTCGGTGAGCAGGTGCGGCAGGTTGCGGGCGTGGTAGATCCGCGCGCCGGGGAGCACGTGCGCGTCCAGGTACGGTTCGAGGAGCGTTCGGAGGCGTGGCTCCATCTCGTCCAGCGGGCCGAGGCTCATCGGGCCGATCAGCACCAGCCGCCCGCCGGGGCGCAGCACCCGGTGGAACTCGGCCAGCGCGCGGCGCGGGTCGTAGGAGTGGACGAGCGTCTCCATCGAGTAGGCGCCGTCGAACTCGCCGTCGCCGAAGGGCAGTCGGTGGTAGTCGCCCCAGCGGAAGGCGGTCCGGCCGTCCAGCGCGGCCCGGGCGCTCAGCCGGCGGGCCTCGGCGAGCAGGACGTCCAGGACGTCGACCCCGTCGACCACCAGGCCGAACCGGGCGGCCATCGCCCGCGCCACCACCCCCGACCCGCAGCCGGCGTCCAGCACCCGTGCGCCCACCGGCAGTGCCAGCTTGCGGCCCAGGACGTCCTCCACCTGCCGCTGGGCCCGCCACAGCCGCCACTTCGACTGGCCCGGCTCCGTCCACCCCCAGTGCCGGGCGTTGCGCGCCACGAGGGCGTAGAAGAACCGGCTCCCGGTCCGCCCGTACACCCTGCGCAGCCCGGCGAGATCGAGTTCCTGAGCGCCCATGCGGACACGCTAGCGGCGGGCCCGGGGCCGCTCCCGGCGGCGCCACGCGGACTGCGCTGCCGGGAGGGAAGGTGCGGTCGTCGGACTATCCGACCAGGGCGAGCTCCAGCCACGGGACGATCCGGCCCATCGCCACGTCGAGGCGAGAGACGGCGCAGTGCCCGGTGTCCCGGATCAGCTCCATCCGGGTGGCCCGGCGCTCCGCGAACACCAGGGTGTCGTGCTGCGGGACGTGCACGTCGTCCTCGCCGTTGACCACCAGCATCGGCGCGTTGACGTCCCGGTCCAGCAGCGGGCGCAGGTCGAAGGCGGTGAAGGCCGCCTCGCGCTCGGCCCCGGCCGACCGTGCCGTTGCCGAGCGTCCGGGCGAAGGCGATCAGGCCCTCGACCACCTCGGCGCCGCCGTCCGGCGTCATCGGCAGGTGGTCGGTCTCGCCGGTGCCGGGCAGGTCGAACGCCAGCAGCCGCACCGGGAGGGCGAGCGCCAGCTGCTCCCAGATGCCGTGCAGGTCGGTCTTCCAGGAGTCCAGCCCGCCGCTGGCCAGCAGGACCGGGGCGTCGGCGGGCAGGCCGGGGGCCGCGATCAGGTGGACGGGGAGGGTGGCCGTGCCGCCCCGGTACGGGACGGTGACCGGGCGGCGCTCGAACTCCACCGGGAAGCCGGGGGCGGCGAGGACGTACTGCTCGACCTGGCGGGCCAGCGCGGTGCGCTTCGGGCCGTCCGCGAGCGAGGGGAACTCACCGCGAGCGACGAGGGCATCCCCGTGCCCGACACCGGGACCGTCCGCACCGACCTGGCCGCCTTCGCCCGCGCCCTGGCCGACTACCTGGCCACCCCGCTCGGCCGCGCCGTCGTCCGCGGAGCCGTCCTCGGCGCCGACGACCCGGCGCTCGCCGAGTCCTGGCAGGCCTTCTGGCAGTCCCGCCTCGACCAGGCCGGCGTGATCGTCCGCCGGGCCGTCGAACGCGGCGAACTCCCGGCCGACACGGACACCTCCCTCGCTCTGGAACTCCTCTGCGCCCCCCTCCAGGCCCGCGCCGTCCTCGGCCACCGCGCGATCGAGCCCGACCTCCCGGACCGCTTGGCGCACCTGGTCCTGGACGGGCTCCGCGGGCGGGCGTAGGAAGTCGGCGGGGTCGACTTCCTGTGCAGAGGCGTGAAGGGCCGTCGGAGCGCGCCGCGTCCCGGTGCCGCCCGGCCGCGCGCGGCGGCCGCGGGTGGGAACCGAAAGCGCCGCCGACTCCCGTGGAGTCAGCGGCACTTGAGGTCGCTGCGGCGCCCCGCGGGGCGGGGCCTCAGGCGGCTCCGGCGGCGCCGCGCAGGATGGTCTGGCCGTCGCGGCCGCGGAGGGCCAGGGCGGCCGGGAGCACCGCCGCCGTCAGGGCGATGGCCGCGCAGCAGGCGGCGAGGACGCCCAGGACGCCCCAGGGCACCACGGCGGGCGTGGGGCCGACCAGGTGGGTGAGGGCGGCCCAGGAGCCGCCGACGCTGAGCGCCGTGCCGAGCCCGCCGAGGAGGGTGCCGGCGGCCACGCACAGCAGCGTCTCGACGGCGACGGCGCGCAGCACCTGCGCCTTGGTGGCGCCGGCCAGGCGGAGCAGGGAGAGCTCCCGCCGCCGGTCGGTGACGGTCATGACCAGCGAGTTGGCGAGCGCGATCGCCGCGTAGCAGATCGCCAGGCCGAGGATCATCAACAGGGCGTTCCAGGAGGCCTCTTCGGTGCTGTCGGTGGCACCCGACCAGATCTCCTCGGGAGTGACGAGCCGCGCGCCGAGCCCGTCCACGGCGGTCCGCAGGGCGGCGGCGGCCTGCTGGCGGTCGGTGCCGGGCAGCAGCCGCAGGTCGATCCGGTCGGCGAGGGCCGGGCCGCCGACGCCGCCGGTGACGGCGTCGGGCGCGGTGACCCAGGCCTGGACGGCCTCGGCGCCGGTGCCGAGCAGGGCGGCGACCCGCAGGCTGCGCGGGGTGCCGTCGGCCAGCCGGACGTCCAGCTGCTGCCCGACCTGCGGCGCGCCGGGCCAGGTGCGGCTGAGCACGACGGAGCCGGGGCGCAGGTCGGCGAGCGAGCCCGCGACGACGGGGAGGCGGTCGACCTCGGCGAGCGCGGCCGGGTCGGCCGTGGCGGCGCGGAAGGCGACCAGGGTCTGGGCGGTCTGGTCGGCGGCGATCAGCGAGGTCGGGGTGGTGGCCAGCGCCCGGACGCCGGGGACGGCGTCGACGCGGTCGACCACGGCCCGGCTGAGCCCGGGGGTGCCGGCCGGGGTGACGACGAAGTCGGCGGCGGCCAGCCGGTTGTGGACCTCGGTGACCTGCGCGCGGTTGATGGTGTCGATGCTGCCGAGCAGGCAGCCGGCGAAGGCGACGATCAGCACCACCGGGGTGGTGGTCGCGGCGGTGCGCCGGAAGGCGGTGAGCGCGCTCTGCCGGGCGGTGGCCCAGACGATGCCGCCGCCGTCCTCCGCGGTGCGCCCGCGCAGCCGGGCCGCGAGGCCGGGTACGAGGGTCAGCAGCCGGATGACCGGCCCGGCCAGGACGCCCGCCAGCAGGACGCAGCCGGCGACGACGGCGAGCAGCAGGCTGAGCGAGTCGGCGGCGTTGGCGGCCGCGTCGGGCCAGTACCGGGCGGTGACCGCGACGGCCGCGAGCGCGCCGCCCAGCACCAGCAGGCCGCCGGTCCAGCGGAAGGCCAGCGAGATCCGCGAGGGCCGCTCGACGTCGGCCTCGGCCAGCGCCTCCCCGGGGCTGATCAGCCCGGCCTTGAGCGAGGACAGCAGCACGCCGCCGAGCGCGGTGAGCAGTCCGATCAGGGCGGCGGTCAGCAGCGCCCACCAGGCGATCGGGACGGTGAACCCGGCCGGGACCAGGTCGCGTTCGACCAGCCAGCGGCCGGCCGGGGCCGCCCCGGCCGCGCCGAGCGCGCACCCGGCGACGGAGGCGAGCACGCCGACCACCAGGGCCTCCCGGTGGACCAGGGTGCGCAGTTGGCGGCGGGTGGCGCCGATCAGCCGCAGCAGCGCGAGTTCCCGGCGGCGCTGGGCGATCGACAGGGCGAAGGTGCCGGCCACCACGAACACGGCGGTGCCGCCGGAGACCGCCGCGGACAGGCCGAGCGGGGTCTGCACGTCCTCCAGCCGGTGGCTGACCTCGGCGTGGTGCGGGTCGGCCTGGGCGCGGTCGGCGCCGGTGAGCACCCGGGCGACGTGGTCGCCGCCGGCGGCGACCACGGCCCGGCGCACCGCGTCGGCCGGGCCGAAGGCGGCCAGCGCGCCGACCGCGGGGCAGTACCGGGCGGCCTGCGCGTCGGTGAAGAAGACGGCGCGCTCGAACGGCTCGGCCTCGGTGACGCCGGAGACCGTGGCGGTGTGCGGGCCGTCGGCGGTGACGTACCGGACGGTCCGGCCGACCTGCTCCGGGCTGCCGCCGCCGACGACGACCTGGTCGTCGGCGGCGGGCGCGGTGCCGGCGGCCAGCCGGTAGCCGCCGAGCTCGGCGGCGGACCAGGCGCGGCCGACCTGGGGGCCGGCGGAGCCGGGGCCGTCCGCGAGCTGGGCGTAGAAGGTGCGGTCGGCGACGGTGCGCCCGGTCGCGGTGACGGCGGCGATCAGCTCGGGCGGCAGGCCCGGCTGGGCGGCGACCGGGGTCGGCGAGGTCTCGCCGGTCGCGGTCCGGAAGTCCACGCTGAGGTTCGCGGTGACCAGGACGGGCGCCTGCGAGAAGCGCTGACGGCCCTGGTCGGGGACGTCGACGGTGGCGGCGATGACCAGGATTGAGACGGCCATCAGGGCGACGCCGCAGGTCAGCGCGACGAAGCTGCCGACGAAGGAGGCCCAGCGCAGCCGGACCGAGGCGAGGGCGAGGGTCAGCACGCGACGGCCCCCGCGACACTCTCCGCGACACTCTCCGCGACGGCCCCCGCAACGGCAGCGGTCTCCAGCGCGGTCATCCGGGCGGCGACCTGTTCGGCGGTGGGCCGCTCCAGCTCGCCCGCCAGCCGGCCGTCCCGGAGGAAGACCACCCGGTCCGCGTAGGAGGCGGCGACCGGGTCGTGGGTGACCATGACCACGGCCCGGGTGGGGTCGTCGGCCATGCCGCGCAGCAGCGCCAGGACCTCGCGGCCGCTCGTGGTGTCCAGCGCGCCGGTCGGCTCGTCGGCCAGCAGTACGGCCGGGCGGGTGATCAGCGCCCGGGCGATGGCGACCCGCTGCTGCTGGCCGCCGGAGAGCTCGCCCGGCCGGTGCCCGGCCCGGTCCGCGAGGCCGACCGCGGCCAGCGCGGCCGTCACCTCGGCGGGCGCGGGGCGGCGGCCGGCGAGCCGGGCGGGGAGCGCCACGTTCTGGGCGGCGGTCAGGGCGGGGAGCAGGTTGAAGGACTGGAAGACGAAGCCGATCCGCTCCCGGCGCAGCACCGTCAGCTGCTTGTCGCGCAGGCCGCCGAGGACGGTGCCGTCGACCAGCACCTCGCCGCCGTCGATGGCTTCCAGGCCGGCGGCCGACCGCAGCAGGGTCGACTTGCCGGAGCCGGAGGGGCCCATGACGGCGGTGAAGGTGCCGAAGGGGAACCCGATGCTCACCTCGGCCAGGCCCACGACGGGTTCGGGGCCGCGCCGGTAGGTCCGGCGGACGGAGCGGAGTTCGACGGCGAGGCCTGTGCTGCTGTTCATGATCATATTTCAGCAGGCGGCGCGGGTCCGGACCAATGGCCGGGGGTTCACTTCCGGGGGTGTAGCCAGCTACACCCCCGGACACGCCCACCTCCGCTCACCCCTCGACCGCTCACCCCACGTCGCGGGCGGTGCTCCCACGCGCCGTCAGGTTCCAGGTGATGATCCGGCGGGGGTGCACCCGGATGACGTCCTTGCTGAACACGTCCTGCTGCACCGGCGGCACGTCGACGGTCACGCCGGCCCACGCCAGGCCCGCTTCAGCTCCTCCCACCGCCGCGCCCGCTCCGGCGTCAGGGTGCCCCGCAGCTCGGCGAGCTTGAGCAGCTGCGCCTCCGCGTCGGCGCCCAGCGGCTGGGCCTCGGCGCGGTAGTGCTCGGTGAGCAGGGCGTCGAGTTCGGGGCGGGTGAGGGCCGGGTCGAGGCGCTGGGCGAGTGTGGCCATGTTGCGGTAGGAGCCCTGGAGCAGGAACGGGGGTTCGGTGCGGGTGCGGTCGTCCTGCGCGGCGGAGGCGAGGTAGGCGCGGTTGACGGCCAGCACGGTGCCGCGCAGGTGCAGCAGCCCGGCCAGCACGGCGGTGGTCCGCTCGGCCTCGGCGGCCGGCCAGGCGGCGGTGAGCTGCCCGCCGGGGGTGCCCGAGGCCCGGGCGAGCAGGGTGTCCAGGTCGGCCGGTTCGGCGGTGGCGAGCGCGGCCAGGTGGGGGCTGGCGGGCAGGGCGTTCTCGACGAAGCTGAGCGCGAACAGGTCCTCGCGCCCGGCGACGGCGTCACCGAGGTTCCAGACGTCGGCGCGGTTGGCGAGCATGTCGGGCAGCCGGAACAGCCGGCCGGACTCGGTGTACGGGTTGGCGGCCATCACGACGGCGAAGCGCTTGCCGCGCAGGTCCCACTCGCGGGCCTCGCCGTCCCACACACCGTCGATCCGGCGCTGGGCGTCGCACAGCGGGATGAAGCGCTGCAGGAACTCGGGCGAGGTGTGCTGGACGTCGTCGAGGTAGAGCAGCACGTTGTCGCCCGCGTGCAGGGCGAAGTTGAGCTTCTCCAGCTCGCGCCGGGAGGTGGCGTCGGGGGCCTCGGCCGGGTCGAGCGAGGTGACGCGGTGGCCGAGGGCGGGGCCGCTGACGGAGACCAGCAGCAGGCCGAGCCGTTCGGCCAGGTACTCGACCAGGGTGGTCTTGCCGTAGCCGGGCGGGGAGACGAGCAGCAGCAGGCCGCTGCGGTCGACGGGCCCGCCGGCCTCGGCGGTGCCGAGCTGCTTGGCGAGGTTGTCGCCGACCAGCGGCAGGTACACCTGGTCGATGAGCCGGTTGCGGACGAAGCCGTTGAGCGGCGCCGGCCGGTACTGGTCGAGCCGCAGCCGGGTGTGCTCGGCGGCCAGCAGCTCGCTGCGCAGCCGCTGGTAGGCGCGGTGGCCGGGGGCGTCGGTGGCCTCGAACTCCCTCACCCGGGCGAGCAGTTCGTCGAGCCGGAGGTCCAGGGCGCCGCCGGAGACCCGCGGGTGGTCGCCGAGCAGGCCGGTCAGCCGGGTGCCGACCGGGCCCTCGGCGACGCGGCGCGGCAGGGTCGGGCAGAGCAGCGCGGCGGCGGCCTCGGCGAGGTCGCCGGGATCGGCGTCGGAGGCGGCCGACTCCAGCCAGGCGGCGGCGAGTTGGCGCCGTACGGGCAGCAGCGACGGCTCCTCGGGCAGTGCGGCCAGGGCCTCCGTCAGCCCGGCGGACTCGGGCGTGGCGCGGAACTTGTCGAGCAGTGCCGCCGCCCCGGCCGCGTACGCGAACGTCGGCTCAGCGGCGCCGAGTTCGGCCGCCAGGTAGCCCCCGGCCCCGACCGCTCCCGGTACGAACCCGGCGACCGCGGCGTCGAGTTCGGCGGCCAGCAGCTCCAGCGCCGGGACGGCCGCCCCGAACGCCCGCCGGGCGAGCGCCAGCGAGCGGGCCCGGGTGTGCCAGACCAGCCGCTGCCGCTCGTCCGTGCCGTGCGCCCAGTACAGCTGCGCGGCCGCCCGGGCCGCCGCCGGGTGCCGCAGCAGCCCGGCCCCGGCGTCGAGCCGCAGCAGCGCGCCGAGCAGCAGCGCCGCGTCGTGGTCGTGCACCCCGCGCTGGTAGCCCTCGTCGGGCCGCTGCTCGGCGGCCCGCCGCACGTACTCCAGCAGGTCCGCGTCGGGGGTCAGCGCCCCCGGCTCGGCGGCCAGCAGCAGGCTCGCCGCCAGGCACTCGGCGCGGTACAGCGCGGGCGTCTCGGAGGGCAGCGGCCGCGCCCAGTAGCGTTCGGTGGCGGCGAAGGCCGGGTCGGTGACGGGGGCGCGGTAGTCGGTGCCGGTAAGGGTGAAGGCGGGGCGGCCGCGCCAGGGCAGCAGGGTGAGTTCGGGCCGCTGGGTGGTGACGGCGAACAGGTGGCGGCCGAGCCGCAGGGTGCCGGGGCCGTCGCCGGCGAGGTCGGCGCGGTCGCGCAGCGCGCGGCGGGCCCGGCCGCGGGCGGCGCGCAGCCGTCCGGTCAGCTCCTCGGCCCGGACGCGGTCGCCGAGCGCGGTCAACCGGGCGGCCAGGTCGCGGAGTTTGACGGCGGTCGGGTCGGCGGCGAAGGCGGCGTCGATCTCGGCGGCGGTGTCGAGCGCGGCGAGGCGGCGGTGCAGGGTGTCGAGGATGCGGTCGGCGGAGGCGGCCAGTCGGTCGGCGCGGCGGGCGCGTTCCTCCAGCAGGTGCTGGCGGCGGGCGGTGAGCGCGTCGTGGACCTCGGTGCGCCGTTCGGCGAGCCGGTCGCCGAGGGCCTGGTCGGCGTCGGCGAAGCGGGTCTCCAGCTGTTCGATCCGCAGCAGCAACCGGCCGAGCTGGTCGTCGCAGGCCTCGGGGGTGTCGGCGGCGGCGAGCGCGGCGGTGACGGCCTGGGCGAGCAGGGCGGTCTCGGCGGCGAACTCGGCGGCGGCCTCCCGGGTGCGCAGCTCGCGGCGGCGGACGCTCAGGGTCGACCGGGCCCGGTTGAGCAGGCCGAGGACGTCGGCGAGCCGGTCGAGGACGGCGGTGCGGGTGGTGGCGTCGGCCAGGTCGAGGGTGCCGACCAGTTCGGAGACGGTCTGCAGGGCCTCGCTCTGCTCGCCCAGGCGCTCGAACAGCGGCGCGGCCTCGGCGGCGGTGGCGATGTCCGCACACCGTGCGGCCAGGTCGCCGGCCCGCTGCCGGTGCGGTTCGAAGGCGGTCGGCTCGGCGAGCCGGCCGACGGCCCGCGCGGCGGCCTCGGCCAGGCCCTCGGCGAGGTGCGCGGCGAGCGCGTCCACCCGGCCGGTGTCGACGCGCGGAAGGTCGCGCAGCGCCTCCACCCGGCCCTGGGCGCGGCGCAGCCCGGCCAGCCGGTCGACCCATTCGGCGGCGTCGGCCGGGGTCTCGCCGCGCGCGGTGCGCAGCAGGCCCTCGACGTGCTCGGCGGCCTCCTCGGCCTGGGTGGCGGCGTGCGCGGTGAGCCGGGCGATCGCCTCGTACTCGGCGATGACCCGGCGGGCGGTGTCGCGGATCTCGGCGAGCGGCGCGGCGAGGTCGCCGAGGCCGTCCTGGCCGAGCCAGTGGTGGCGGTCGGCGGTGCGGGTGCAGGCGGCGAGGACGGCCCGGTGGCCGGCCGGGGTGTCGGCGCCGGCCGCGGCGAGCCGGGCGAGGGCGAGGCAGTCGGCGAGGCCGCGGACCAGGTCGGCGTTGCCGATCCGGGCCAGCGGGCCGTGCCCGGGCGGTTGTTCGGCGGCGTGCCGTTCGCTGGTGAACGGGGTCTGCCACAGCTGGACGGGGTGCAGCCGGGTGGGCCCGTCCTCGGCGGGGCGCAGGGCGACGAGGGTGCCGTCGTCGAGCAGCGCGTAGCCCTGGCAGGCGAGCGGCGCGGCGGCCTCCTGGCGGACGGAGTTGTACGGCTGGAGCAGGGCGCGGCCGTCCGCGGCGGAGCGGAACTCGTACAGCACGTCCTCGCCGTTGGGCGAGACGACGGTGCGCTCGTGGGCGAGGCCGTCCACCGGCTGGTCGAAGGTGCGCACGGTGCCGTCCGTGAGGTGGCAGCCGCCGGGGAAGGCGACGCCCTGGTCGGCGGGCAGCCGCAGGCAGGCCTGGCCGAGCGCGTCGATCCGGGTGACGGTGCCGGTGGGCAGGTGGACGACCAGGTGCCGGACGGTCTCCTCCTGGTACGGGCGGACCCGCACCAGCAGCAGGGTGCCCAGGCGGGCGTGGGCGATCTGGGCGTCGGCGAGGGTCTGCAGCGCCTCGGCCAGTGGCTCGCGGTGCAGTTCGCGGCCGTCCGGGGCGGTGAGGGTGAGCCGGCCGCCGTCGACGCCGAGGCGCAGTTCCCCGGCGAGGTCGGCGCGCGGCGGGGTGCCGGGGGCGGCGGGCAGCTGGTCGTCGCGGGTGAGTGGCGTCCAGTCGAGCTGCTGCCCGTCCGCCGGGGTGTGGTCGCGTTCGCCGCGGCCGTCGTGGTAGCTCGGCTGCCCCTCGTCGGGGGCGAGCCAGCGCAGCACCCGGACGTCGGCGGCGGCCGGGCCGGTGCGGAAGACGGCGAGCAGCCGGCCGGCGGCCGGGCGCAGCCGGTCCAGCCGGGCGTCGCGGAAGTAGCGGCGCAGGTCGGCGAGGTCCTGGCGCAGCCGGGGGTCGTCGAGCAGGCTGCCCTCGGCGGGCGCGGGGGAGAGGTCGGGGTGGTGGAGGGTGAGGACCTCGGTGAAGTCCTCGTCGCCGCCGGTCGGTTCGACGGGCCGGGTGCCGAGCAGGAGCAGCCCGCCGGCGGCGGTGAGGTCCTGCGGCAGGCAGGCCCGGGCGGTGGTGAGCCGCCCGGTACCGGCCAGCCGCAGCTCCCCGCCGCCGAACTCGGCGACCCGTCGGGCGTTCAACGCCGTGGCCCGGTCGGCGAGTTCGGCGGCGGACCGGGCGAGCCGGTCGCGCAGGACCTCGTAGGTGCCGGCGTCGAGCCGGGGGTCGGAGGCGGCGGCGGTGGCGTCCACGGTCAGGTTCCTCGGGGTGTTCGGAGGTGCTGGGGGATCACTTGGAGCCGTTGGCCGCCGCGAGCGCCCCGATCGGCGTCTCGGCGATGCCCAACTTCTTTGCGGAGTCGAGCAGTTGGCGCAGCTGCCCGGCCTGCTCGCCGCCGCCGGCGCCGATCAGCCGCAGCAGCAGCGCGGAGACGGTGAGGTTCTGCACGTCGGCCGTGGAGACCGAGGACAGCACCCGGGTCAGGTCCTCGGTGAAGCTGGCGCTGCCGTCCAGCCAGGGCCCGGCCAGGGTCTGCGCGGTCTGCGAGTGGCCGACGAAGGCGTCCACCGCCTTGCCCGCCGACACCGACTGCACCAGCTTGTCGAAGAAGACCGAGTCCCCGCCGACGATGTCGATCCTGGCCTTCTCCAGGCCGGCCGCGACCAGCGCCGCCTGCGCCTCGGCGATCTGCCGCTGCGTGTCCAGCCCGGCGAGCCGGACGTCCTTCTCGGCGGCCAGCCGCAGCCGGTACTCCTCGTGCCCGCGCGAGGCCTCGTCCAGCTTGGCCATCGCCGCGGCCTTCTCGGTCAGGCCCTCGGCCTCCGCCTTCAGCTTGGCGCCGACCTCCAGCGCGGCGGCCCTGGCCTTCTCGGTCTGCACGACGGCCTCGGCGCGGCCCACCTTCTCCACCGCCGCGGCCTCCTGCTCCCGCACCTGCACCCGGGCCAGGCCCTCGGCGGCGGCCTCCGCCCGGACGCCCTCGGCCAGCTTGACCTTGGCGGCCGCGTCCAGCTCGGCGGCCTGCTGCCGGGCCTCGGCCAGCACCAGCGCCTCGCGGGCCTTGTGCGAGGCGGCCTGCTCGGCGGCCTCGGCGGCCTTGATGTCCTTGACCAGCTTCTCCTGCGCCTCCGCCTCGGCCTGGATGACGACGGCCTTGCGGACCCGCTCGGCCTCCTCGGTGGCGCGCAGCGTCTTGACGGCCTCCTCCTGCTCGGCGACGGTGCGCTCGACCGCGACCCGCTCGCGGACCACGTCGGCGACCTCCCGGCGGCGGGACTCGACCTCCTTCTGCTTGGCCATCACGGCCAGTTCGGTCTCCCGCTCGCGGCCGACGACCTCCAGCAGGCGGTCCTTCTCGATCCGCTCGTTCTCCACCGCGATCACCCGCTCGCGGTTCTTCTGCGCCACCGCGACCTCGCGGGCCTGGTTCTCCCGCTGCACCCCGAGCAGTTCCTCGGTGCGCAGGAAGGCGGTCTGCGCGTTCAGCCGCTCCTCCTCCTGCACCCGGGCGATCACCGCGTCCTCCTTGGCCCGCAGCGTCTCGATCTCGCGGCGCTGGCGGATCTCGGCGTCGGCCTGGCGGCGCTCCAGCTCCAGGACGGTCTCCCGGGCGTCGACGTTCTGCCGGGTGATCTCCTTCTCCTCGGTGCGCTGGTACTCGTTGGTGCGCACGTGCTCGATCGCGGTCAGCTCGGTGATCTTGCGGATGCCCTGGGCGTCGAGGATGTTGTCGGAGTCCAGCTGGCTCATCGGGGTCTGTTCCAGGTGGTCGATCGCCGCGTCCTCCAGGGTGTACCCGTTGAGGTCGGTGCCGATGACGGCGATGATCTGGTCCCGGAACTCGTGCCGGTGGGTGTACAGGTCGGTGAAGTCCAGCTGCTTGCCGACCGTCTTCAGCGCCTCGGCGAACTTCGCCGCGAAGAACTCCTGGATCGCCTGCGGGTCGCTGGCCCGGACGGTGCCGATCGACTGCGCGACCTTGACGACGTCCTCGACGGTCTTGTTCACCCGGACGAAGAACGAGATCCGGATGTCCGCCCGGATGTTGTCCCGGCAGATCAGGCCGTCCCGGCCGGCCCGGTGGATCTCCACCGTCTTCGCGGTGATGTCCATCAGCTCGGCCTTGTGCAGGACCGGCAGCACGATCGCGCCGGTGAAGGTGACGTCCACCTTCTTCGTGCGGGAGACGATCAGTGCCTTGCCCTGCTCGACCTTCTGGAACAGGCGGCCCACGAAGAGCAGCACGGCGAGCACGATGAGCAGCACGACGGCGACGAGTACGCCGAAACCCACGGCGATGGTGTCCATCACGGAGTCCTTTGACGAGAAGTGGTGCGAAGAAGTGGAGCGGGAAAGGGAAGTGACGGAACGTCAGGCACCCGGCGGCGAAGGGTCGAAGGCCGCGACCAGGAACACCTCGGCCTCCGGGTCGTAGTCGAAGACCAGGGCCGTCCGCCCGGCCGTCAGCCCGGGGTCGTCCTCGACCGTGCGGACCTGGACGGTCGCGGTGGAGCCGTCCTCGGCGGTGACCTCGGCCTGGCCGAAGTCGGCGGTCACCCGGCCGGTGCGGATCACGCAGACCCGGCCGACGAAGTCCGCCCTGGTCACCGGGCGGTCCTCCGGGAACAGTCGCGACAGCGGCCGGACGATCACCCGGGTGCCGGCCCAGGCGGCCACCAGCGCGCCGGCGAACACGCCGCCGCGCGCCGGGGCCCCCGTGGTGAGGACGGTGCCGGCCAGGCTGACGAACCAGGCGATCGCGACCAGCAGCGACACCGCCACCGTCGCCGGAACCCCGCCCAGCCCCAGCCCGTCCAGCACGCCCCCGTGATGATGGGACTCGGACCCCCCGTGCGCCGCGCCCCCGCCATGGTGCCCCCCGGCACCATGACCGGCCGCACCGTGCCCCCCGGCACCGTGCCCGACGTGGCCCACCTGACCCACGTGCCCGCCGTGTCCGGCGCCCACGTGGTGCCCGACGCCGTGCCCCCCGTGCAGGGCGTCGAACCCGAGACCGCCGACCAGCATCAACAGCCAGTACCCGACGACCACCACCAGCGCGAAACTGAACAGCGCGGTCGGAAAGGCCAGCGCCGCCGCGACGAATCCCCCGACCCCGGCCACGCTCCCCCGCCTCTCCGTCCGACACCGTACCCCGGCGCCACGAAAGATCGTGACAGCGCCGGGGGCGTCCGCACATTGCCAGGATCCGGCAATCTTTACGCCCCTTTGACACCCTGGTGCGCGCGTACCCGGTGACAGTGGAACAGCTCCGCAACAGCCGGGCGACGGGACCGTTGCAACCGGGTCGGCGCGCGGAGCCGGCGGGCAGGAGACGGGATCGGCTCGTTGCCGGATCCCGGACCCCAGACCCCGGACCCCGGATCCCGGAGCCGTGCGGCGGGGCGGTCCCTACAGCGGCTGCTCCGGCCAGTTCAGCAGGCGCGCCCCCATCGCCGCGGTCTCCAGCGTGAAGCGCTGCAGCGCGTCCGAAGGGTCGTAGCCGGTCAGCGACTTGATCCGCTCGAGCCGGTAGCTCAGGGTGCGCACGCTCAGCCCCAGCCGGCGCGCCGCCTCCGCGTTCACGTACGCCGCCTCCGCCTGGACCGCGATCGTGTCCAGCAGCGGACGGGCCCCGCCGCGCGCCTCCGTCAGCGGGCCCAGCACGCTGCGCACCAGGTCCGCCATCGCCGCCCGGTCCCGCATCAGCACCGGGAACACCAGCAGCTCCTCGGCCTTCAACTGCCGGGCGGCCAGGCCCAGGCGCTGCGCGTAGTCCAGCGCGTCCAGTGCCTCCTCGTAGCTGCGCAGCACCCCGCTCGCGCCCGAGTGCCGGCGCCCGGTCGCCACCCGCAGCACCGGGCGGTAGCCGGCGCCCGGGCGGAGCGTCAGGTCCGCGAACGCCTCCAGCACGGCCCGCTCGGAGTCCGGGGCGATGCACACCAACCGGCCGTCCTTGCTCGCCAGCAGCACGTCCCGCTCGCCGAACCGGCCCACCAGCTCGCGCTCCACCCGGTGCACCAGCGGATGGACGTCCGCGAACGGCTCCTCGCCGACCGCCACCGCCACCGCGTACGCCCCCGCCAGCCGCAGCCCGAACCGCTCGGCGCGCTCCGCCAGCAGGCCGAGGTCGCCGCGCCCGTACAGCAGGTCGTCGATGAACTCCCGCCGCGCCGCCTCCTCCTGGCGCACCGCCATCCGCTGCGCCCGCTCGTGCCCCTCGCCCAGCGCCGCCAGCGCGGCGTCGGTGGCGGCCAGCACCGCGTCGCCGGTGCGGCGCAGCTCGGCCACGCTGAGCGCCGCCGCCGGGCCGGGCAGCGTCTGCCAGGCCCGCCGGGCCGCCGCCAGACAGTGGGCGACCACCTCGCGCAGGCCGTAGCCGGACTCCGCGCAGTGCTCGCCGAGCCGGCGCAGGCCCTCCAGCTCGTCACGGCGCAGCAGCCGCCCGGTGCGGGAGGCCTCGGCCAGCAGGACGAGGTAGGCCTCGGTCAGCTCGGCCGGCACGTCGTGCTCGATCCCCTCGGTCACCGTGTCCCGACCCCCGTGCGGCTGCTGTTCACATGTCGACAATCCGGCCTCGCACCCTACCAGCGCCGGGCCGGGCCGGACCGGCCACGGCCGCCGCCTCACGACTCCCGGAAGCGCAGCACGAAGCGGGCGCTGCTGCCGTCGATCCGCCGCCGCACGTACAGCGCCGGGGTGCCGTCCGGGGTGCAGCTGACCCCCTCGCGCACCAGCAGCGCCGTGCCCGGCGGCACGCCCAGCAGCTCGGCGTCCGCGAGGTCCGCGCCCACCGCGCCGAACGCCCGCCAGTCGTACTCCAGCTCCACCCCGGCCGCCCGGGCCAGCGCCGGCACCAGGTTCCCCGGGTGGCCCGGGCGCACCAGCTCGGCGGGCAGCGGCCGGTACGGCACCCAGTAACTGCACGCCGCCTGCGGCCGGCCCCGGTGGCGGATCACCGAATCCACCCGGGACAGCTCGGCAGTCGGACGGCCCAGCTGCCGGGCCGCCTCCGCGTCCTCCGCCGACCCCGTCACCGGCGGGGCGCCCACCACGAACTCGCCGTCGTTCCCCTCGCCCTCCTCCGGCAGCGCGGCGTGCACGCTGCCCAGGTCGACGCGCTGGCTGCGCGGGTCCACCGCGATCGAGATCCGGACGGCCGGCGGGCGGACGAAGGTCCCCACGCCCCGGCGGATCTCCACCACGGCGGCCCGCTCCAGCTCCGCCACCGCCTGCCGCACGGTCAACCGGTTCACGCCGAACTCGGCGCTCAGCTCCGGCTCGCTCGGCAGCCGGGCGCCCGCCGGGTAGGTGCCGGCGTCGATCCGCTCCTGCAGCCGCAGGGCGAGCCGGCGGTACAGCGGGGTGCTCGGGGGGTTCGTGGCCACGGCCCGATCCTACGAAGCGGCGGCTCCGGGCGAAGGTCACAGGCCGTCCCGCTCGACGAAGCGGCCCGGCGGGAGTGGGATGGAGGGGTGTCCCGCCGGGCGTGGCTTGCCCGGCACCCCTGCGGCGGGTTACACATCTAGACGTCTAGATGTGTCGTGCCTGTCCGGGGCGCGGCCCCACCGAAAGGCCACGCGCATGTCCCTGGTCAATTTCCGCGACCCCGCCGTCCTCAGCGACCCCGAGGGTCGCCGGATACGCACTGGCGTGCTGTACCGCTCCGCGCAGCCCTTCCCCGCCGCCGACGCGGCCGTCGTCGACCAGCTGCGCTCCTGCGACATCCGCACCATCGTCGACCTGCGTGACACCCGCGAGACCGACCCCGCCGACTGGGCCGCCGCCGTCGACTCCGGCATCACCGTCGTCGCCGCCCCCGTCGACCCGGCCACCGACCGCCTCGCCGCCCGGCTCGGCACCATGACCACCGCCGCCGACCTCGGCGACTGGTACGTGCTGCTCGCCGAATCCGCTCCCCAGGCCGTCGCCGCCGCCGTGGAGGCCGCCGCCCGCCCCGGCGCCGTCCTGCTGCACTGCGCCGCCGGCAAGGACCGCACCGGCCTCGTCACCGCCCTGCTCCTCGACCTGCTCGGCGTCCCCGCCGACCGCATCGTCGCCGACTACGCCCGCACCGCCGACGCCCTCCCGCAGATCTTCGCCGGCCTCGCCGAACGCCACCGCACCGCCCTCAACGACCGCGTGCAGAGCGGGCAGCTCACCATCCCCGCGCCCCTCCTGGAAGCCCCCGCCGAGGCCATGGCCGTCTTCCTCGACCGCGTCCGCACCCACCACGGCGGCGCCGCCGCCTTCCTCCCCGCCTGCGGCGTCGCCGCGGCCACCCTCGGCGCCTTCCTCGACAAGGCGGCGCCCGTCCCCGCCTGACGGCCGCCCGTCCCCGCCGCGCCGCCGGCGAGGCCACGGCCTCCCCCGGCGCCCGGGCGGCCCCGCCCGGACGGCCACCGCGCCGCCGCCCCGCGTACCCTGGCGGCCCATGAGCTACTACGCCACGTGGTTCCTGATCCTCGCCCCCGCCGACGCCGTCGAGCGGCACGGGCCCGCCCTGCGGGCCCAGTTGGCCGAGCACGCGGCGGCCCCCGGCACCCGCGCGCTGTGGCAGCGCTGGGAGCGCGGCGAGCTGGGCCTCGACGAGCTGGAGGCGCTGGCCTCCGGCCCCTTCGGGCTCGACGTCGAGGCGATGTACGCGGTCTGGGAGGACTGCGGGGACCTGCGCCCGTACGGCGCCGTGTCCGCCCGCAACCGGTTCCCGATGCTGGGCCTGGCGCACGCGCTCGGCCCGGCGCGGATGGCGGAACTCCCCGGCTGGTTCGGGGACTTGGTGCTGAGTCCGGCCGAGGTGCGGGCCACCCTGCCCACCGTCGAGGCGGTGTTCGCGCTGGACGGCGCCGAACGGGCGGAGGCCGAGCGGCGGGCCGTCGAGGCCCTGTGGTCGGCGGACCCGGTGCGCGACCTGTTCGACACGGCCGTCCCGATCTGGCGCACGGCCGCCGCGGGCGGCCACGGTCTGATCGGCGCGCAGATCGTCCCGTGAGACGGTCGGTAATCCCGTTGCGCCGCCGCGGCCCCGCCCGGTGGACTGGCCCGATGACCGCCCTGCGCGAGATCCGCGCCGACCACGACGACCGGACGATCACGCTCTACCAGGCCTACCCGCCGGCCGTCGCCGAGCCCGCGCTGGCGGCGGGCCGGTTCGTCGCGCCGTTCGGCTTCCACCGGATGACGTGGATCAAGCCGTCGTTCCGCTGGCTGATGCACCGCAGCAACTGGGCCCGGAAGCCGGGCCAGACCAGGGTGCTGGCGGTGCGGATCACCCGGGAGGGCTGGGAGGAGGCGCTGGCCCGCGCCGTGCCGACCACCGCCCACCCGGACGAGCTGGCCCGGGCGGCCGTCCACGTCCAGTGGGATCCGGAGCGCTCGCTGCGCGGGGCGGCGCTGAACCACTACAGCATCCAGGTGGGCATCGGCCGTTCGCTGATCCGCACCTTCGCCGAGGAGTGGATCACCGGCCTCACCGACCTCACCCCGCAGGTGCAGCGGATCGCCGCGCTGGTGCGGGGCGGGCAGTCGGCGAAGGCGCAGCGGCTGCTGCCGCCGGAGCGCCCGTACCGGCTGCCCGCCGAGCTCGCCCGCCGCCTCGACCTCGGCTAGCCGAGCGGGACTTCACACGTCCCGCCGCCGCACCACGATCACCGTCACGGCCACCGCGACGGCCGCCCACACCCCCATGGTGATCCACGAGTCCAGCACGCTCGGCGCGTACTTCGACATCGTGGCGTTGGAGTTGGGGTTGTACGTGAGCCGGTCGACCGGGGCCAGCGGCAGGTGCCTGCCGATCTCGGCCAGCCACTTGTAGCGGTCCCCGCCGAACATCAGCGGCACGATGAAGAACAGCACGACCAGCGACACGATCGAGGCGGTGGCGTGCCGCAGCAGCGCGCCCAGTGCCATGCCGATCAGCGCGCACACCGGCACGATCAACGCGTAGCCGAGGACGGCCCGCTGGCTGACCGAGTCGGTGATGGACAGCCCGACGTGCCGGGAGGCCAGCATCGCGTTGCAGCTGAAGAAGGACACGGTCGACACCACCACCCCCGCCAGGGTGGTGATCCCGCCGATGAGCAGCACCTTGGCGGCGATCACCCCGCGCCGGTCGGGCACGGCGGCGAAGGTGGTGCGGATCAGCCCGGTGGCGTACTCGCCGAACACGGTGATCGCGCCCAGTGACCCGGCCGCGATCGCCATCAGGTAGCACGAGATGTCGCTGAGGGTGTGGTGCAGCGCGTCGTACCGGAACACCGGCATGCCCGGCAACCGCTTCGGTGGGTGGTCGATGTACGTCAGGTCGCTGTGGACGGCGTTGAGGTTGACGCCGATCGCCACCAGTACGGCGAGCGCCAGCACCCAGTAGGTGGAGCGCAGCGAGCGCAGTTTGATCCACTCGGCGGCGAGCAGGTCGGTGAACCGGGGTGTCGGTTCCACCACGGAACCAGCGGTGATGGCACTCATCGGGCGTCTCCGGCCAGGTATTCGACACTGTCGGCGGTCAGGGCCATGAACGCCGTCTCCAGCGACGACGTCCGGGTGGCGAGTTCGTGCAGCACCAGGCCGTGCCGCAGGGCGAGTTCACCGATCCGCTCGGCCGGCAGGCCGGTGACGATCCCGAACCGCTCCTCCGCCAGGGCCACTTCGGCCCCCTCACCGCGCAGCACCTCGGCCAGCGCGGCCAGTTCGGGCGTGCGCACGGCCACCGAGGTCTCCGCGTTGCGCGCCGAGAACTCCGCCAGGCTCTCGTCGGCGATCAGCCGGCCGCGCCCGATCACCACCAGCCGGTCGGCGGTGTGCTCCATCTCCGCCATCATGTGGCTGGAGACGAAGACCGTCCGCCCTTCCTCGGCGAGCCGCCGGAACAGCCCGCGCACCCACAGCACGCCCTCCGGGTCGAGCCCGTTCAGCGGCTCGTCGAAGAGCAGCACCGGCGGGTCGCCGAGCAGTGCGCCGGCGATACCGAGCCGCTGTTTCATGCCCAGCGAGTAGCCGCCGATCCGGCGCCCGGCGGCCTTGCCGAGGCCGACCTCGGTGAGCACCTCGTCGACCCGTCCGAGCGGGATGCGGTTGCTGCGGGCCAGCGCCGACAGGTGGGCCCGGGCGCTGCGGCCGCCGTGCACGTCGCCGGCGTCGAGCAGGGCGCCGATGTGCCGCAGGCCGCGCGGCCGACCGGCGAACGGCACGCCGTCGACGGTGGCGCGGCCCTCGGTGGGGGAGTCGAGGCCCAGGATCATCCGCAGCGTGGTGGACTTGCCCGCGCCGTTGGGGCCGAGGAAGCCGGTGACGGCCCCGGGCCGGACGGTGAAGCTCAGCCGGTCGACGGCCGTGGTGGCGCCGTACCGCTTGGTCAGTCGTTCGATCTCGATCACGGTGACGACTCTGCCGACGGCGGGCCCCGGGTGGCATCGGGCCGGGGGTCACACCTGCCGCCCGCCGCCTTCGCCCCGGGGATTACGCCCCCGGGCCGATGCCCCGCCGGACGGCCCGCGGCTACCATCGCGTCATGATCATCGAGCCCCGCCCGCCGCTGCTCCGGCGCCTGCCGCCCGGCGTGTGGGTGGCGGCGCTCTGGACGACCCTCGTGGTGTTCCGCTGCTTCACCCGCGACCGGGAGCTGGAGCTGCTGTTCACCTACCAGGGCAATCCCGAGGACATGCCGCTGGTGGTGACCGCCGCGGTCACCACCCTGGTCGCCTCCTTCCTCGTCCGGCTGCCGCTGCTCGCCATCACGGTGGCGCTCGCGGGCGGCCTCTACACCCTCGGCATCCGCACCGTCCAGGAGACGGCCCCGCTGCAGTTCCTGATCGCCTCCGCGGTCGTCGGGTACTGCGCGGCCACCCGCTCCCGTCGCGTCTCCCTGACGGCCCTCGCCCTGCCGATGGGCACCCTCACCGCGATCTATCTGTGGGGCGCGGTGAACGGCTACGGGGCCAATCCGTTCGCCTACCTGGGCTTCGGCGCCGTCACCGCCATCGCCTGGCTGGTCGGCAACACCGTCCACCAGGGCCGCGCGCACGCCGAGGCGCTGCGCGGCCAGGTCACCGACCAGGCCGTCACCGCCGAACGGCTGCGGATCGCCCGCGAGTTGCACGACATGGTCGCCCACAGCATCGGCATCATCGCGATCCAGGCCGGGATGGGCCGCCGGGTGATGGACACCCAGCCCGCCGAGACCCGGGCCGCCCTGGACGCCATCGAGACCACCAGCCGAGAGACGCTGGCCGGGCTGCGCCGGATGCTCGGCGCGCTGCGGCAGGCCGACGCCGAACCGGCGCCGCTCGAAGTCGCGCCGAGCCTCGAGGAGTTGGACCGCCTGGTGGCGAAGACCGCGGGCGCCGGCGTGCGGGTCGCGGTGACCCGGCTCGGCGAGGCCCGCGCGCTGCCGCCCGAGGTGGACCTCGCCGCGTACCGGATCGTCCAGGAGGCGGTCACCAACGTGGTCAAGCACTCCGGCACCCGGGACTGCCACGTCACCGTCGAGTACCGCCCGGGCGGCCTCGCACTCAGCGTCGTCGACCTCGGCACCGCCCAGGGCCCCGGCGATGGCACCGGCTACGGCCTGGCCGGCATGCGCGAGCGGGTCGCCCTGCTGCACGGCGAGTTCAGCGCCGGGCCGCGCCCCGAGGGCGGCTTCAAGGTCGCCGCCACCCTGCCGCTGCCCGAACCGCCGCTGTCCGAAGGGCCGGTGTCCGAAGGGCCGGTGTCCGAACGGTTGTTGTCCGAACCGCCGCTGCCCGAACCGACCACCCTGGAGGTGGCGCCGTGATCCGTGTCGTCCTGGTCGACGACCAGCCGCTCATCCGCACCGGCCTGCGCGTGCTGATGGCCGACACCCCGGACCTGCAGGTGGTCGGCGAGGCCGGCGACGGCGCCGAGGCCGTCGAGCTGGTCGCCCGGCTGCGCCCGGACGTCGTCGTGATGGACATCCGGATGCCGGGGGTGGACGGCATCGAGGCCACCCGCCGGATCACCGCCGCCCCGGACCTGCCCACCCACGTCCTCGTCCTCACCACCTTCGACGACGACGAGTACGTCTACGGCGCGCTGCGGGCCGGCGCCAGCGGCTTCCTGGTCAAGGACCTCGCGCTGGAGACCATCCTGGACGGCGTCCGGGTGGTCGCCGCCGGCGACGCCCTGATCGCCCCGGCCGTCACCCGGCGCCTGATCGGCGAGTTCGCCGCCCGCCCCGAGCCCGCCACCGCCGGGCCCGCGGGGCCGGCCCGGCGGCCGCTCACCGAGAGCGTCACCGAGCGCGAACGCGAGGTGCTGGTGCTGGTCGGCCGCGGCCTGTCCAACAGCGAGATCGCCGCCGAGCTCACCATCAGCGTCGCCACCGCGAAGGCCCACGTGGCCCGGCTGTTCAGCAAGCTCGACGCCCGCGACCGGGTCCACCTGGTCATCCAGGCCTACGAGTTCGGCCTGGTCGCGCCGTAGGGCCCGCGGCGCTCCCGGCGTCGCCCCACACGCGGGAGTGCCGCGGACCCCGGACGGCGGCGGCGCCGGGGCGGGCCCGCACAGCCCGCCCCGACGCCGCGCCTCACCGCGGCCCGTCCGCCGTCAGGGGACGACCGGGTGCGAGATCTCGCACCCGGAGGCGTCGTTCGCCCAGGTGCCCTGCATGGCGAAGGAGCCGGTCGCGAAGTTCACGTTCTGCGAGCCGCCGACCCCGCCGGTGCCCTTCCAGGCGCACTTGTCGGCGTTCTCGGAGCCGGACGAGTCCGTCCAGCCGCCGGCCGGGTTCTGGTCGGTGATGGTCTCCGAGTACTCGTGCCCGTAGACCATGGTCACGCCGTCCAGGGTGCCCGCGCTGCCGCTGTTGACGTAGTTCTGGCCGCAGGAGGTGCCCATGTCCGTCACGTACGGGTCGTTGGTGAACGCCACGTCGCCGTACGGGCTCGTCGCGGCACCGCCGGTCAGCGTGCTGTCGCCGTTCCAGTCGTGCCAGGCGCAGAAGTTGCCGGTGCTGGTGTTGAAGCCGTCCGGGTGGGTGCCGGTCGGCGAGAGCACCACGTACTGCACGTCGCGGTTGGCGGCCGCGGTGGTGTTGCCGAAGTGCCCGGCGGCCTTGACCGCCTCGGCGGCCAGCTGGTTGCCGTTGGCCTGGCCGGGCGCGGCCGCCGAGGTGTCCACCCACACGCCGGCCAGCGCGCCGCCGCTGGGGTAGGCGACGTGCGCGGCGGTGGACGGGCAGCTGGTGGCGCCCTTGGCGATGCCCTCGCAGTACTGGGTCATGACGCCGGACCAGGTCTCGCCGTTGGTGCCGAGGCCCTTGAACAGCTGCTGGGCCCGGACGGCTTCGCCCATCGGGTCGCCGCTGAGCGTGGTGTAGCCGGAGGCGTCGGTGCCCTGGGTGCCCCACTGGCTGCCCCAGAAGACCAGGTAGACCTTCGGTGCTCCGGTGGTGACGCCGATGCCGTCGACGCCGCCGCCGTAGCGCAGGTTGGAGGTGCGCTGGGCGCTGCTCGCCGCGGCGGCCTCGCGGGTCGGGTGGACGCCGTGCCGGTACGGGTGGCTCTGCCCGGCGGTCTCGTGCACCGGCTGGTCGGCCTGCGCGGCGGGGGCGGCCGCGAAGCCCGTGGCGGCCATGGCCAGCGCGCCGAGCCCGGTCAGGGCCCGCAGTCGCGTCCGGCGGAACGTGGGGGACATGCCCATCGTGAGGGTTCCTCTCTCCTGCCGAGCGCGCACCGGTGGGCCGCGACGGCAGCACGGGGGGACGAAGGGTGGGCAACGACGAGCCGCTGACCGGTAGTTGACGTATCGTCAGTTACCTGGCGGGGATGGGGGGAGCGGCTCTGTGTCGTCGACCGCCCGAAGCAAAGCAGAGCCGTTGAAACCGGGTCAACGAGGACGTCGGTAAAGGAATCACGCCCGAACGTAGCGAACGCCAAAAGCCCGCAGCTCACGGCCCGTCCATGCGCGTAGCGCAGCGGATTGCCAACAGTTGCGGGGAGGTTCTACACCGTATGGACGTCCCGCGAGCCCGACGTGGAGACGGGCGCGGGCGGCTGCGTCACGGCTGGTCGAGTTCGGTGATCTGCATGATCCGGCCGTGGGAGTCGAGGACCACGTCGTAGGCGTCGCCGTGGCAGGCGTAGGGGGCGGCCGGGACGAGGTCGGCCAGGCAGGTGTCGAGGTGGTCGACGAGCTCGGGGAGCCGGACGGGGTGGGGCGGGGCGCCGGGGGTGCGGTCGACGAGGGTGGCGGTGACGCCGGCGGCGGCGAAGCCGTAGTGGACGGGGGCGCCGGCGGGCTCGTAGCGCTCGTCCTCGCAGGCGTAGCGGGCGGGCTGGGCGGTGAGTTCGGCGGTGTCGGCGGTGACCACGACCATCACCTGGTGGCCCGGGCGGCGGACCGGGGCGGTACAGCTCGCGGCCGGCGCCGGGGCCGGGGCCGCCGCCGGGGCGTCCGGCCCGGAGGGATCGGCGGGATCGGCGGACTCGTCGAGGGCGTCCCCGTCCATGAGGTCGAAGTCGTCGTCCAGTACGTCCTCGCCGAGGTCGTCCGCGGAGGCCGCGGCCGAGGCGGCGGCCACCGTGGGCCGGGAGTCCGCGGGCGTGCAGGCGGTGAGCGCCGCGACGGCGGCGGAGCCGATCAGGGCGGCGGCGAGGAGGGTACGGGGCACGGCCATGGCACAAGTCTCCCCGGTGATCGCGAACATCGGCTCACCGGGTACACGACGGGCAGCCGGCGCACGGTTCCCGCCCCCGCCCGACGTGCGGATCGGGCGGGGACGGGAGTTCGGGGAAGAGCCGCAGCGGTCAGACCGAGACCGGCCGCGGCGACTCGTACGCCGCCCGGACGGCGGCCTGCGCCGCGGCCCCGGCGCCCAGGTGGTCGAGGCCGAGCAGCGCCGCGCCCAGCACCGGCGGCGCGACGACCACCCGCGGCTCGGCGAGCGGCGCGGCCGCGGCGAGCCGGGCGGTCAGGTTGTCGAGCAGCAACGGCTGCCGGGAGGCGAGCACGCCGCCGCCGAGCACGACCGGCGTGGGGGCGTCGAGCAGGCCGAGCCGGCCGAGCGCGACGACGGCGAGCCGGACGATCTCGTCGGCCTGCCGGTCGATCAGCTCCAGCGCGGTGGCGTCGCCCTCGGCCGCGGCGGCGAACAGCACCCGGACGATCTCGTGCAGCCGCTCCTCGGGCAGGTGCCCGAGGTGGACGGCTTCGGCGACGGCGCCGGCGCTGGGCAGGCCGAAGTGCGCGGCGATGGCGGCGGCCAGCGCGGTCGGCCCGCCCCGGCCGTCCTCGGCGCGGACGGCGTGCCACATGCTGGCGATGGCGAGCCCGCCGCCGCCGCCCCAGTCGCCGGTGAGCTCGCCGAGCGCGGGGAAGCGGGCGGTGCGCCCGTCCGGCAGCAGGCCGGCGCAGTTGATCCCGGCGCCGCAGACGACGGCGACGCCGCGCGGCCCGTCGGTGCCGGCCCGGAGCAGGCCGAAGGTGTCGTTGACGACGGTGTTGCTGGCGCCCCAGGGGTGCGATTCGAGGGCGCGGCGCAGCGCCTCCTCCTCGACCGGCAGGTCGGCGTTGGCGAGGCACGCGCTGACGTGGCTGGTCAGCACGCCGCTTCGGGTGGGGAGGCCGGCCGCCGCGGCGGCCTGCTCGACGAGCGGGGCGAGCCCGGCGACGGCGGCCGGGACGCCGACCCGGTGGGGGGTGAAGCCGCCGCCGCGGGCGGTGCCGTGGACGGTGCCGTCGGCGCCGATGAGGGCGACGTCGGTCTTGGAGTTGCCCGCGTCGATGGCGAGGACGCCGGGCAGGATGGGTTCGGGCTGGTGGGTCATCAGATCCCCGGGCTCGTACGTGGCCCGGCCGCGATCCCCGGCCGGGGTGCCCGGCCGGTTGGGCGGCCGGGGGTGGTCGGTCTCCGCGCCGAGCCGGCCCGCGGCGCCCGGACTGCCGGGCGGGCGCGGACCGGCGCACGGCGGGACCGGAGCACGACGGCGGGCCGTCAGGCCCACGAGAGGTGCTCGCGGTTGTGCGCGAGCAGCCGGTCCGTGAGCCGGTCGGCGAGTTCGAGCTGGCCGACCAGCGGGTGGGCGAGCAGGGCGTCGAACACCCGGTCGCGGCCGCCGTGCAGGGCGGCGTCGAGGGCGAGGTGCTCGTAGGCGGTGACGGCGGAGACCAGCCCGGCGAACAGCGGTTCGAGCGGCCGCTGCGGCAGCGGGCGCACGCCGGAGGCGTCCACCGACGCCGGGACCTCGATCACCGCGTCGTCCGGCAGGAAGGGCAGCACACCGTCGTTGCGGGTGTTGACGACCTGCACGGACGTGCCGCCGCCGGTGCCGAGCAGCGCGGCGATGAGCTGGACGGCGGCCTCCGAGTAGAACGCGCCGCCGCGCTTGCCGAGCAGCTCCGGTTTGGTGTCGAGGGCCGGGTCGGCGTACATCTCCAGCAGCTGCCGCTCGATCTCGGCGACCTGGGCGGCCCGCGAGCCCTGCTCCTTCAACTCCTCGACGACGACGTCGTGCTGGTAGAAGTAGCGCAGGTAGTAGGAGGGCACCACGCCGAGCCGCCGCACGAAGTCCTGTGGCA
The DNA here is from genome assembly GCF_049543595.1 of Kitasatospora sp. NPDC094028. Classification (NCBI taxonomy): domain Bacteria; kingdom Bacillati; phylum Actinomycetota; class Actinomycetes; order Kitasatosporales; family Streptomycetaceae; genus Kitasatospora; species Kitasatospora sp. NPDC094028. The sequence goes on from NZ_JBMVFA010000029.1 coordinate 109,027, forward strand.
GGTGCAGGTCGTCGGCGATCTCCTTGCCGAAGCCCCGCAGCAGGTCCGGGAGCACCTCCCGGCCGCCCGCGGCGCCGGGGGCGTCGAGCAGGGTGACCCCGCGCTCCCAGGTCAGGTGGTTGAGCCCGACGTGGTCCAGCCGGACCAGCTCCGGGTCGACGCCCAGGTGCGCCGCGAACTTGCGCTGGAAGCCGATCGCGACGTTGCACAGGCCGACGGCCTTGTGCCCGGCGGTCTGCAGGGCGCGGGTGACGATGCCGACCGGGTTGGTGAAGTCGACGATCCAGGCGTCCGGGTTGGTGCGGCGGACCTGCTCGGCGATGTCCAGCACCACCGGGACGGTCCGCAGCGCCTTGGCGAGCCCGCCGGCGCCGGTGGTCTCCTGGCCGACGCAGCCGCACTCCAGCGGCCAGGTCTCGTCCTGGTTGCGGGCGGCCTGCCCTCCGACGCGCAGCTGCAGCAGCACGGCGTCGGCGTCCGCGACGCCCGCGGCCAGGTCGGTGGTCGTGGTGACCACCGCGGTGTGGCCCTGCTTGGCGAAGATCCGCCGGGCGAGGCCGCCGATTAGCTCCAGCCGCTCGGCGGCCGGGTCGATCAGCACCAGCTCGCCGATCGGCAGGGTGTCGCGCAGCCGCGCGAAGCCGTCGACGAGTTCCGGCGTGTACGTCGAACCACCGCCGACGATGGCCAGCTTGAGAGCGGACATCAGCCCTTGACCCCTGTCAGTGTCACGCCTTCGATGAAGGCCTTCTGAGCGAAGAAGAAGAGGACGATCACCGGCGCCATCACCAGCAGGGTGGCGGCCATGGTGAGGTTCCAGTTGGTGTGGTGGGCGGCCTTGAACGACTCCAGGCCGTAGCTGAGCGTCCAGGAGTCGTGGTTGTTGCTGGCGTAGATCTGCGGGCCGAAGTAGTCGTTCCAGCAGTAGAAGAACTGGAACAGCGCGACCGCCGCGATGGCCGGCTTGGCCATCGGCAGGACCACCCTCAGCAGGGTGCGCAGGTCGCCGCAGCCGTCGATCCGGGCCGCCTCGATGTACTCCTTGGGGATGGTCAGCAGGAACTGCCGCAGCAGGAAGATCGAGAAGGCGTCGCCGAAGGCCATCGGGATGATCAGCGGCCACAGCGAGCCGCTCAGGCCCATCTGCTTGGCCCAGAACAGGTACATCGGGATGACGGTGACCTGCGGCGGCAGCATCATCATCGCGATGACCGCCATCAGCGCCAGGTTGCGGCCGCGGAAGCGGAACTTGGCGAGCGCGTAGGCGACGGGCAGGCTGGAGACGACGGTCAGCAGCGTGCCGAGGCCGGCGTACAGCAGGGTGTTGCGCCACCAGGTGAGGAAGCCGGGGGTGTCCCACACCTTGGCGTAGTTGCCCCAGTTCCAGGAGGTGGGCCAGTAGTCGGTGGTGAGCGCCTGCTGGTCGTTCATCACCGAGGTGAGGAAGACGAAGACGAAGGGCAGCAGGAAGAACAGCGCGGCGGCGACGGCCAGCGCGTGCACGGCCACCCAGTTGAGCAGGGCGCGGCGCCGGGCGGCGCGGGCGGCGGGCCCGCCGCCGCGGGTGCGGGCGGACGCCCGGCCGCGCGTGGTGTCGAGCGTGGAGTCGAGAGTCATGTCGGAGTCCTCATCCGTCCGCTAGTCGTCGCTCGCCATGAAGCCGGACCGGCGGCGGAGCAGGATCGAGGTGACGGCCATCGAGATGGCGAACAGCACCAGGGCGACGACGCAGGCCGCGCCGTAGTTGAAGCGCTGGAAGCCGAGGTTGTAGACCATCTGCGGCAGGGTCCAGGTGGAGCCGGACGGGTAGCCCGGCTCGAAGGCCTGGCCGGAGGTGCCGGCGATGCCGCTGGCGACCTTCCCGGCGACGATCGCCTGGGTGTAGTACTGCATGGTCTGGATCACCCCGGTGACCACCGCGAACATGATGATCGGCGAGATGTTCGGCAGCGTGACGTACCGGAACCGCTGGAAGGGCCCGGCGCCGTCGAGTTCGGCCGCCTCGTACTGCTCCTTGGGGACGTCCAGCAGCGAGGCCATGAAGATGACCATCAGGTCGCCGATGCCCCACATGGCGAGCAGGGTGAGCGCGGGCTTCGACCAGCTGGGGTCGGAGAACCAGCCGGGCTGCGGCAGCCCCAGGTCGCCGAGCAGGTGGTTGAGCGGGCCGGTGCCGGGGTTGAGCAGGAAGGCGAAGGCGACGGTCGCGGCCACCGGCGGCGCCAGGTACGGCAGGTAGAACGCGGTGCGGAAGAAGCCGGCGCCGGTCTTCACCTTGGTGATCAGCAACCCGATGCCGAGGCCGAAGGCGACCCGCAGGGTCACCATGATCACCACCAGCCACAGGGTGTTGCGCAGGCCCTGCCAGAAGGTCGGCAGCTGGTTGAAGACGTAGTCCCAGTTCTTCAGGCCGTTGAAGCTCGGGGCTCCGAAGCCGTTGTAGCTGGTGAAGGAGAAGTAGGCGGTGGAGACCAGCGGGTAGACGAAGAAGACGCCGAAGCCGATCAGCCAGGGGGAGAGGAAGGCCAGGTTGCGGGCCGCCTCCCGGCGGCGCTTGCGGCGCAGCAGGTGCTGCGTGCCGGGCGCCGCCGGGTCGGTCGGTCCGGCGCTGCCTTCGGGGGCGCTGCCCTTGCGGGGGCCGTCCTTGCGGGTGCCGAACGCGAGTGACATGGGGGTTCCGTGGACCGGGGCCGTTACTTGGCCTGGGCGATGTCGGTGTCGACCTGCTTGGCGGTGGCGGCCAGCCCGGCCGCCAGGTCGGTCTGCTTGCCCGACTCGTAGTCGTAGCCGAGGTTCTGCAGCGTGGTGATGTAGCCGCTGCCGTTGACGGCCGCCGGGGTGGTGCCGGAGTGCGGGTTCTTGGCGATGTCGATGAAGGTCTTGAAGTTCGGGTCGACCGCCAGCTTCGGCGAGTTGAGCGCGTCGACGGTGCTGGGCACGTTGTGGATGGCGTTGGCGAAGTTGACGACCGCGTCGGTGTCGGTGGTCAGGTACTTCACGAACTCCCAGGACGCGGCCTGCTTCTTGCTGGTGCTGGCGATGCCGACGATGGTGCCGGTCTGGTAGCCGCGGCCCCAGGTGTCGGCCTGGTCGTCCGGGACGGGGAACGGCGCGGTGGCCCAGTCGAAGTCGGGCTTGTTGTCGGCGAGCGCCCCGGTGCGCCACTCGCCGTCGATGGCCATCGCGACCTTGCCGGTGATGAAGGGGTTCTTGGCGCTGAACTCCTCGCCGAAGGTGGAGCGGAACTTCTCCAGCTTGGTGTAGCCGCCGAGCTGGTCGACCAGGCCCTTCTGCCAGTTCAGCATGGCGGCGACCTTGGGGTCGGTGGCGAGGTTCGACTTGCCGTCCGGGCCGAAGTAGGTGGCGCCGTACTGGCCGAGGAAGTGCTCGGTGGTGGACTCGTAGCCGTGGTAGAGCGGCATGAAGCCGAGCTGCTTGAAGCCGTCGCCGTCCGGGACGGTCAGCAGCTTGATGTCCGCGGCGAACTCGCTGAAGGTCTTCGGCGGGTTGGCGATGCCGGCCGCCTCGAAGGCCTTCTTGTTGTAGTAGAGGCCGTACGTGTCGCCGAGCAGCGGCAGCGAGCACTGGTTGCCCTGGAACTGCGTGTAGTTGAGCATCGCGGCCGGGAAGGTCCTGGCCGGGTCGACGCCGGACTTCTGCAGCTGGGGCTTCAGGTCGATGAAGGCCTTGGTCGAGCAGAACATGCCGACGTTGTTGGTGCTGAAGGAGGACACCACGTCGGGCGCGTCGTCGCCGCCGGCCCGCAGGGCCTGGTTGACCTTGTCGTCCGCGACGTTGCTGACGGCCTTGACGTGGATGTTCGGGTGGGCCTTCTCGAAGGCGGCGATGTTGTCGTTGATCGCCTTCACGTCGCCGTCCTGGCTCCAGCCGTGCCAGAAGGTGATGGTGACGTCCTTGCCGGCGGCCGAGTCGTCGTTGCCGCCGGAGTCGTTGGAGCCGGTGCAGGCGGTGGTGAGCAGGGCCAGCACGGCGGAGCCGGCGACGGCGGCGATGATGCGGCGGCCTCTGCGGGAGGTGGTGGCGAGCACTTCGAGGTCCTCCTGGGGGTGCGCGGACCGGCGTCGTTGCCGGGCGCCCGCGTTCGGGGGTCGGGGGAGAGGTGGGTGAGCGGTGCGGTGCGGGAGCGTCAGTGGGTGGAGAAGACTGCCTCGCGGGCGTCGGCCAGCGCGCGCTGCAGCGCGCCGAGCAGGACGGGCGAGTCAGGCAGGGCACTGCTGCGGACGTGCGGCCGGGCGATGGAGATCCGGGCCAGCTCGTCCTCGACGAGCGCGCGCAGGCGCTCGCCGCCCGCGCTGGGCACCGCGCCGGAGAGGACCACCAGCTCGGGGTCCACGACGGCGACGATGGCGGCCAGCCCGACCGCGAGCCGGCCGGCCAGTTCGGTGAGGAACGCGTCGCCGGCGCCCGGGATCTCCAGGGCCTTGGCGATCGACTCCTCGGCGGTGGGCGCGCCGAGCCCGTGCTCACGGGCCAGGGCGCGGACGGCGGGTGCGCCGACCAGGTCCTGGAACCCGCCGAAGTTGCGGCGGCGCACGTCCCGCACGATCGGCGATCCGGGCACCGGCAGGTAGCCGATCTCCCCGGCCGCGCCGGTGAAGCCGCGGTGCAGCCGTCCGGCGATCACGATCGCGGCGCCGGTGCCGGCACCGGCCCAGAGCAGGACGAAGTCCTCGAAGCCGGCCGCCGCGCCGGAGGCCTGCTCGGCGACGGCGGCCAGGTTCACGTCGTTCTCGATCGACACCGGCGCGCCGATCGCCCCGGACAGCTCCTCGACCAGCCGCGGCGAGTGCCAGCCGGGCAGGTGGGAGGCGTAGCGCAGCTTGCCGGTGACCGGGTCGGGGGCGCCGCCGATGCCGATCGCGGCGGTGCGCAGACTGCCCTCGGGCAGGCCGGCGGCCCGGACGGCCTCGGCGGTGGCCGCGGCGACGGTGGCGACGGTCCCGGCGGCCGGGACGCCCTTCGTCGACACGGTGTGCTCGGCCAGCGTGCCGCCGGTGATGTCGGCGACGGCGACCCGGATCCCGGTCGGCGTGACGTCCAGCCCGGCGACGTACCCGGCGGTCGGATTCACCTGGTACAGCTGCGCGTTGGGGCCGGGACCGCCCGCCGTGGTGCCGACCGGCAGGACCAGCCCGGCCGCCTCCAGGCGGGCCAGCAGCTGGGAAGCGGTCGGCTTGGACAGCCCGGTGAGGGTGCCGATCTGGGTGCGGGAGAGCGGGCCGTTCGCCAGCAGCAGTTCGAGCGCGGCGCGGTCGTTGATGGCGCGCAGCAGGCTGGGAGTGCCGGCGAGGGGGGCCTTCGCGGTGGGTCCGGTCATGCGGGGCATCCTCCTCTGCCAGGGCGCATTCGCGAACTGTTAGGAAACTTTCCAGTCGCTTGGACATGGACCGTACGGGCCCTGTCAGCGGAGTGTCAATGCCCGCCGCAGCCCTGGATGTCGAAGCGTTACCACCCACCCACCCACCCACCCACCCACCCACCCACCCACCCACCCACCCACCCACCCACCCACCCACCCACCCACCCACCCACCCACCCACCCACCCA
>NZ_JBMVFA010000030.1:0-99088 GCF_049543595.1 Kitasatospora sp. NPDC094028
CATCCCGATCAAGGTCGCCGTCATCAACAACGGCTCCCTCGGCATGGTCCGCCAGTGGCAGACGCTGTTCTACAACCAGCGCTACTCCAACACCGTGCTGCACTCCGGCCCCGACCACGACGGCATCGAGCCGCCGGCCCAGGGCACCCGCATCCCGGACTTCGTGAAGCTGTCCGAGGCGATGGGCTGCGTCGGCCTGCGCTGCGAGCGCCCCGAGGACCTGGACGCCGTCATCGAGCAGGCGATGGCCATCGACGACCGCCCGGTCGTCATCGACTTCATCGTCCACCAGGACGCCATGGTCTGGCCGATGGTCGCGGCCGGCACCAGCAACGACGAGATCCAGTTCGCCAAGGGCGTCCGGCCCGACTTCGGCGACGACCTCGACTGACCGCCCCTTTCACTCCAGAACGACTGAGGAACGAGACATGTCCAAGCACACCCTCTCCGTCCTGGTCGAGAACAAGCCCGGCGTGCTCGCCCGCATCGCCGCGCTGTTCTCCCGTCGGGGCTTCAACATCGACTCCCTCGCCGTCGGCCCGACCGAGCATCCGGACGTGTCCCGGATGACGATCGTGGTCAACGTCGAGGACCTCCCGCTGGAACAGGTCACCAAGCAGCTCAACAAGCTCGTGAACGTGATAAAGATCGTCGAACTCGACCAGGCCGCTGCGATCCAGCGGGAACTGGTCCTGGTGAAGGTCCGCGCCGACAACGAGACGCGGTCGCAGATCGTCGAGATCGTCCAGCTGTTCCGGGCCAAGACCGTCGACGTGTCGCCCGATGCGGTGACCATCGAGGCCACCGGCAGCTCGGACAAGCTGGAGGCCATGCTCCGGATGCTGGAGCCTTACGGCATCAAGGAGTTGGTCCAGTCCGGCCTGGTCGCCATCGGCCGCGGCGCCCGTTCCATCACGGACCGGTCGCTGCGCGCCCTCGACCGCAGCGCCTGACCGGCGCTGTCTCGCCCGCCCGTCGCCCGCCACCACCCTTCCGAGGGCGCGCCGGCGCGCGGCACCTCTTGAGCAACGACCCACACCCGCGCCGGATCCACCTACGGTGGGAACCCCCGGCAACCACCACGCAAGGAGATGTGCCCCCGTGGCCGAGCTGTTCTACGAAGACGACGCCGACCTGTCCATCATCCAGGGCCGCAAGGTCGCGGTCATCGGCTACGGCAGCCAGGGCCACGCCCACGCGCTGTCCCTGCGCGACTCGGGCGCCGACGTCCGGGTCGGCCTGAAGCCGGAGTCCAAGTCCCGCGCCAAGGCCGAGGAGGCCGGCCTGCGCGTGGTCACCCCGGCCGAGGCCGCCGCCGAGGCCGACGTCATCATGATCCTCGTCCCGGACCCGATCCAGGCCGACGTCTACGAGGCGGACATCGCCCCGCACCTGAAGGCCGGCGACGCGCTGTTCTTCGGCCACGGCCTGAACATCCGCTTCGGCTTCATCAAGCCCCCGGCGGACGTCGACGTCTGCATGGTCGCCCCGAAGGGCCCGGGCCACCTGGTCCGCCGTCAGTACGAGGAGGGCCGCGGCGTCCCGGCGATCGTCGCCGTCGAGCAGGACGCGACCGGCAACGCCTTCGCGCTGGCGCTGTCCTACGCCAAGGGCCTGGGCGCCACCAAGGCCGGCGTCATCAAGACCACCTTCACCGAGGAGACCGAGACCGACCTGTTCGGCGAGCAGGCCGTCCTCTGCGGTGGCACCGCCGCCCTGGTGAAGGCCGGGTTCGAGACCCTGGTCGAGGCCGGCTACCAGCCGGAGATCGCCTACTTCGAGTGCCTGCACGAGCTGAAGCTCATCGTCGACCTGATGTACGAGGGCGGCCTGGAGAAGATGCGCTGGTCGGTCTCCGAGACCGCCGAGTGGGGCGACTACGTCACCGGTCCGCGGATCATCACCGACGCCACCAAGGCCGAGATGAAGAAGGTCCTCGCCGAGATCCAGGACGGCACCTTCGCCAACACCTGGATCGCCGAGTACAAGGCGGGCCTGCCCAAGTACAACGAGTACAAGAAGGCCGACGAGGACCACCTGCTGGAGACCACCGGCAAGAAGCTGCGCTCGCTGATGAGCTGGGTCGACGAGAAGGCCTGAGCTTCTTCGGAGCCCTCCCGGCCCATTTCGCCGAGCTCGAATTCTGCAGGGTCCTTGTACAAGTAGGCTGCTCCCGTCCGGGTGATTTCGCCGGACGGGAGCAGCTCGCTACCCAGCCCGTCGATACACTCCGAGTGCGCGTCAGGCCCACAGCGTCGTGCGTCTACCTACGCGGCATGCCACCTTCCCCCGTCCGCCACGCCACCTACGTGCTCGGGGTGAACCGGACAGTTAAGGAACACTGTCGTGAGCAAATCCGTAGTACTGATCGCCGAAGAGCTGTCGCCCGCCACCGTCGACGCCCTCGGCCCCGACTTCGAGATCCGGCACTGCAACGGCGCCGACCGCACCGAGCTGCTGACCGCGATCGCCGACGTCGACGCGATCCTGATCCGCTCCGCCACCAAGGTCGACTCGGAGGCGCTGGCCGCCGCCCGCAAGCTCAAGGTGGTCGCCCGCGCCGGCGTCGGCCTGGACAACGTGGACGTGGCCGCCGCCACCAAGGCCGGCGTGATGGTCGTCAACGCGCCGACCTCCAACATCGTCACCGCCGCCGAACTCGCCTGCGGCCTGCTGATCTCCGTCGCCCGCAACATCGCGCCGGCCAACGCCGCGCTCAAGCAGGGCGAGTGGAAGCGCAACAAGTACACCGGCGTCGAGCTGAGCGAGAAGACCCTCGGCGTCGTCGGGCTCGGCCGGATCGGCGTCCTGGTCGCCCAGCGGATGTCCGCGTTCGGCATGAAGATCGTCGCGTACGACCCCTACATCCAGGCCGCCCGCGCCGCGCAGATGGGCGTCAAGCTGGTCTCGCTGGAGGAGCTGCTGGAGGTCTCGGACTTCATCACCGTCCACCTCCCCAAGACCCCCGAGACGATCGGCCTGATCGGCGACGAGGCGCTGCACAAGGTCAAGCCGAGCGTCCGGATCGTCAACGCCGCGCGCGGCGGCATCGTCGACGAGGAGGCGCTCGCCGCCGCCCTGCGCGACGGCCGGGTGGCCGGCGCGGGCCTGGACGTGTACGCCAAGGAGCCGTGCACCGACTCCCCGCTGTTCGCCTTCGACAACGTGGTGGCCACCCCGCACCTGGGCGCCTCCACCGACGAGGCGCAGGAGAAGGCCGGCATCGCCGTCGCCAGGTCGGTGCGCCTCGCGCTGGCCGGCGAGCTGGTGCCGGACGCCGTCAACGTCCAGGGCGGCGTGATCGCCGAGGACGTGCGCCCCGGTCTGCCGCTGGCCGAGAAGCTCGGCCGGATCTTCACCGCGCTGGCCGGCGAGGTGGCCGTCCGCCTCGACGTCGAGGTCCGCGGCGAGATCACCCAGCACGACGTGAAGGTGCTCGAACTGTCCGCGCTGAAGGGCGTGTTCGAGGACGTGGTGGCGGAGACGGTGTCCTACGTCAACGCCCCGCTGTTCGCGCAGGAGCGCGGCGTCGAGGTCCGCCTGACCACCTCCAGCGAGAGCCCCGAGCACCGCAACGTGATCACCGTGCGCGGCACCCTCGCGAACGGCGAGGAGATCGCCATCTCCGGCACGCTGGCCGGCCCGAAGCAGACCCAGAAGATCGTCGGCGTGGACGCCTTCGACGTGGACGTCGCGCTCACCGACCACATGGCCTTCTTCAAGTACGAGGACCGCCCCGGCGTGGTCGGCGTGCTCGGCAAGCACCTCGGCGACGCGGGCATCAACATCGCCGGCATGCAGGTCGCCCGCGACGGCGGCAGCGCGCTCGCCTCCATCACGGTGGACAGCGAGATCCCGCAGGACGTGCTGTCGGTGATCGCCGCCGAGATCGGCGCCCGCTTCGCGCGCTCGGTCGACCTGGGCTGATCCTCCCGGCCTCCGCAGGGCCCGTACCGCCGGTCGAACGGCAGTACGGGCCCTGCTGCGTGCTCCCGGGTGACACCCGTCTCAGATACTAGGAAATCCGAGTATTCGTGCAGACACGGCCGGGGCGGGGTCGTACCGTGGAAGAGCCATACGGTGTGCCGCCCCTGTAGCCAGGGCGCGCGGCCCGTGTGTGCGTGCGCTGTCACGAGCGGGCGATCCCCGCTCTCGCGCGTACCCCTCCTCTTCCCTTTCCGCGCCTCCGTGCGCGCCGCTTCCCAGGAGCCCGGTATGCCCACCACCGCCGACCGTCACGTCACCTCCGCCCCCGCCGCCTCCGTCCGCGCCCCGCGCCGCCGCCGGGCCGCCGAACGCAACCCCTTCGCCGCCGACGCGCTGCAGCGCTCGCTCGACCGGCGGGACAACGGTGGGGCGACCGGGCACCGCTGAGCGTTCCTCAGGAGCGGTGACGTTCATCGGAGGACTGGGCCGTCCGGGCGGCCGGACGGTCACTCCGTAGAGTGCAACTCCGCTCCGTCCGAGGGAAGTTGCTCGCCCTGCCCGGCGCGATCATCCTAATTTGGGGCCCCCGGAAGGGTGATCGGCGTCCGCGCGGGCGGGCGTCAGCGACCACGGTGTGCGGATCAGTCCCCCTGCCGGGGGAGAGGGCCCAGTGCTCCTGCCACCCGTCCGCCGTCCGCTCGCCCGGATCGGGCTCACCCTGGCCCTGCTGGCCGGGGCCACCGCTTTCACCGCCGGCCCGGCCGCCGGCGGCCCGCCGAGCGCCGGGCCGCCGGACACCGGCCCCGGCCGCACCACGTCCGTCCTGCTCGAACTCGGCACCGAGGCGGCCGGCCCCGCCTGGCGGCGCGCCGAGGACGGCGCCCGGCGGGCCCGGCGCTCCCCGGACGCCGTCCGCCGGGAGGCCGCCGAGGCCGGCGCCGCCCAGCGGGCCCGGGCCGGGGAGGCGCTGGACCGGTTCGCCGCCGCCGTCCACCGCGCCGCGCCCGCCGCCCGCGAGCTCTACCGCACCCGCACCCTGCTCACCGGCCTCGCCGTCGACGCGCCCGCCGACCGGCTGGCCGCGCTGCGCGCGCTGCCCGGCGTCCGGGCCGTCCACCCGATCGTCAACAAGCAGCGGGACAACGCCTACTCCGTCCCACTCACCGGCGCCCCGCAGGTCTGGGAGGGCGCCGCGGCCCAGGACGGCGGCACCGGCGCGACCGGCGACACCGGCCAGGGCGTGCGGATCGGCATCATCGACAGCGGCATCGACTACACCCACGCCGACTTCGGCGGCCCCGGCACCGAGGAGGCGTTCCGCTCCGTCGAGCGCGGCAAGCCCGCTCCCGCAGCGCTGTTCCCCACCGCCAAGGTGATCGGCGGCAAGGACCTGGTCGGCGACGACTACGACCCCGACCCGTCCTCCCCGCACCACCAGCCCGTCCCGCACCCCAGCGACAACCCGATCGACTGTGCCCGCAACGGGCACGGCACCCACGTCGCCGGTACCGCCGCCGGTCTCGGCGTCACCGCGGACGGCCACCCGTACGGCGGCCCCTACCGGCCCGGGCTCGACCCGGCCGCGTTCAGGGTCGGCCCCGGCGCCGCCCCCGGCGCCCAGCTGTACGCGATCCGGGTGTTCGGCTGCGACGGCTCCACCGACCGGCTCGCCCAGGCCCTCGACCTGGCCGCCGACCCCAACGGCGACGGCGACCTCGGCGACCGCCTCGACGTCGTCAACCTCTCGCTCGGCAGCCGGTTCGGCAGCCCGGACGACGCCGACGCGCTGGCCGTCGACCGGCTCGCCGCGCTCGGCACCGTCGTCGTCGCGGCCGCCGGGAACGAGGGCGACGTGTACGGCGTCGGCGGCAGCCCCGGCACCGCCGCCCGGGCCGTCGCGGTGGCCGCCTCCGTGCACGGGCACTCCGACGTCGACGGCATCACCGTGCTCGCCCCGGACTCGGTCGCCGGCGTCGTCCCCGGCCACTGGAGCGAGCGCTACCAGGGCTGGACCGGCACCGAGGTGAGCGGTGAACTCGCCCTGCCCGCCGACCAGTCGGACGGCTGCGCGGCGTTCAGCGACGCCGACCGGCAGCGGCTCGCCGGGAAGATCGCGGTCCTCACCTGGAACACCCGCGACCCCGACCGGGCCTGCAACTCCGGCCCGCGCGCCGACCACGCCGCCGACGCCGGGGCGATCGGCGCGCTCTACGCCGCCGACACCGACCACCTCGCCGAGATCGCCGGGGACGACCGCGTCCCGGCCGTCCTGCTCGCCCGCGCGGACGGCGAACGGCTCCGGCAGGCCGCGGCCGCCGGGCCCGTCCGGGTCCGGCTGACCGGCCCCGGCAACACGCTGCACGGCTCGGTCTCCCAGCTCCAGCCCGGCCGGGCCGACACCCTCACCGACTTCACCTCGCGCGGCATCGGGGTGCCCGGCGTGGTCAAGCCCGACCTCGCCGCGCCCGGCGAGACCATCTGGTCCGCGCTGGTCGGCAGCGGCACCGGCGGCCAGCGCGAGAACGGCACCTCGATGGCCACCCCGCACGTCACCGGCCTCGCCGCGCTGGTCCGGGCCGCCCACCCGGACTGGCCGGTCGACCAGGTCAAGGCCGCGCTGATGAACACCGCCGCCGACACCCACCTCGGCGACGACCACACCGGGCCGGTCTACGGGCCGGAGCGCGCCGGGGCCGGGCGGGCCCAGGTCGACCGGGCCGTCCGCACGCCCGTCGTCGCCTACGCGGCGGGGGAGGGGGCCGTCGAGGGCGCGGTCGGGGTCTCCTTCGGGCCGGTCGAGGTCGGCGGGCCGACCGAGCTCGGCCGCGAGATCGAGCTCCGCAACCACGGCACCGCGCCGGTGACGTACCGCACCGGGTATGCGGCCGCCACCGAACTCCCGGGCGCCGCCTACCGGGTGAGCCCCGAGCAGGTCGAGGTGCCGGCCGGCGGGACGGCCCGGGTGCGGGTCACGCTGTCCGTCCCCGGCGAGCTGGGCCGCGCCCCCGACCCGACCATCGACACCGTGCAGGGCGGCAAGGCCCGCAGCTACCGGGCCGAACTGTCCGGGCAGGTCCTGCTCAGCCCCGTCACCGACACCGCGCTGCCGCAGCTGCGCGTCCCGGTGTTCGCCGCGCCCCGCCCGGCCACCGACCTCGGCGCCGCCGTCTCCACCCGCACCACCCGGGACGGCACGCTCGTCGCGCTCGCCGGCAGCTCCGAGCCCGGCGACCGGCCCGGCCTGGTCAGCGCCTTCGCCCTCGGCGGCGAGGGCGCCCGCTGGCCCGACTGCCCGCCGAACAGCGGCGCCGCGGTCGGCCCCGGCGCCGGCATCCGGCCCGAGGACGCGGCCGAGGGCCCCGACCAGCCGCAGGACGTCTGCGCCGCACACGCCACCGACCGCGCCGCGAACCTGCGGGCCGTGGGCGCCGCCGCCTCCGCCGACCAGCTGTACGTCGGCGTCCGGCTGTGGGCCCCCAGCGCCACCCCGGTCGGGCTCTACGGCGTGCGGGTCTCGCTGGACACCGACGGCGACGGCGTCACCGACGTCATCCTCAAGGCCGACCGGCTGCGCGGCAGCGACGTCCTGGTCTCCCGCGCCCTCGACGCCCGCACCGGTGCGGAGCTCGACGTCCAGCCGCTCAACGCCCGCTGGGGCGACGCCGACACCGGGCTGCTGGACAGCGACGTCCTCGTGCTGCCCGTCCGGCTGAGCGCCCTGCCCGGCGTGCGGCCCGGCAGCAGCACCGTCCGCTACGGCGTGTGGACCGGCACCGCGTCCTCCGGCAAGCCCGACCCGGCCGAGGCCTACTCCTCGATCGGCCTGCGCGGCACCCGGCCGAACGTGCCGATCGACGTCCTGCACCCGGCGCTCACCGTCCAGGCCGGTCTCGGCGGGCCCACCGCCGTCGCCGAGCCGGCCCAGGCCGGCACCGTCCTCGACGTCCACCGGGCGCCCGGCGACACCTCCCGGCTGCTGCTGCTCCACCACTTCAACCCGGCCGAGCGGCGGGCGGAGGTGGTCGCGCTGCCCTGACGGCCGCGTGAGGGAACGGGCGGCCCGCCGGTGCGACCGGCGGGCCGCCCGCGCGTGCGGGGGCTTGCGGGGAGCGGGGCCTCAGGCCTCGCCCGGGGCCGCCGCCGCGCGGCGGCGTTCGCGGCGCGGCACGTGGGCCGGGCGGCGGCGGGCGAGGCGGTCGAAGATCGCGACCAGGGCGAGCACCGCCGCCGCGCCGGAGGCGACCGTCAGGCCCTCGGTGAGGCCGGACGGGCGGAAGGCGCAGGCCACGCGGGAGGCGCCGCCGCCCAGCGGCACGCCGATCATGCCGAGCACCCGGCCGGGCACCGCGGGGGCGCCGCCGTCCACCGCGCAGGTCCAGCCCTCCGTCGCCGGGACGGACAGCAGCGCGGTGCCGGTGGAGCCCGCCGGCAGCGTCGCGGTCAGGGTGTGCCCGCCGGCCTGGACCCGGGTCGCGCCGGTCGCCGACAGCCGGGCCACGGCCGCCTCCAGCGCGCCCGCCCGCAGGCAGCCGATCGGCCGGGCGGGCACCTGGCTCACCACGTCCGATCGGAGCGTGACCCGGACCACGCCGTCCGCCGGGACCGGCCCCAGCCGGTGGATCGCCACGGCCGTGGTCGGCTGCTCGCCCTCGCTGCGGAAGACGGTGCCCAGCCCGCTCACCTCGCCCCGGTACCAGACCCCGTGGAAGTAGGCCGTCCCGCCCGGCGTGCAGCTCGCCGTGAACACCGTCGCCTCCGCGCCGCCGGGCACCGACCAGCCGCTGGTGCCGTGCAGGGTCGGCGCCGGCCCGCCGGCCGGGACGGGCAGCGGCGCGTCGTACACCTGGCTGCCGAGCAGCGACTCCTGCCGCGACCACACCGAGGAGGTGTCCGGCCGGGCCCCCGGCGCCAGCACGGTCACCAGCGGCGGCGCGGCCGCCCGGCCCGGGGTGAAGCCCAGCGGGGGCGGGCCGTCGTCCAGGTGCGCGCGGACGGCGAACAGCGCCTGCCCCACCGGGTCGGTGACGCTGGCGGTCTGCCGCCCGCCGGCCGTCCAGCCCGCGCCCAGGTCGTGCAGCAGCTGGGCGGTGACGGTCGGCAGGGAGCCGCTGAAGTAGCCGCCGCCCTGGCCGGCCAGCAGCAGCGGGTCGTTGCTGGTGAAGGCGTGCGGGCCCGGGTCGCTGCGCCCGAGCGGCCAGTCGTCGGCGCCCCGCACCGCCGCGTGCCCGGCCCGGACGGCCGCCGGGGAGGCGCCGCCCGCCGGCGCCGGGGCCGCGCCGATCGCCGCGTACCCGGACCAGACGGCGTTGCCGAGCACCGCGCCGCCGACCACCCAGGTGGCGACGGCGTTCACCCGGCGGTCGGTGTGCCGGAGGTCCAGTGCCCACAGCGCGGCCAGCAGCACCGTGCCGGCGGCGCCGAGCAGCGCCCAGGTGGAGGCGGGCACCGAGTGCCGGGTCGCCGCCAGCACGGCGATCACCGCGACCACCCCCGCGCCGCCCAGCAGGGTCAGCCGGTCCGGCCGGTGCGCCAGCGACACCCAGCCGGCCAGCACGAGCAGCCCGCTCAGCACGAACGCCACCCGGTACGGCCCGCCGGCCGGGATCGCCAGGCCGTGCCAGACCAGCACGGTCGGCGTCCAGAGGAAGGTCAGCACCACCAGCACCAGCGCCGCGCACCACACCGCCCGCTCCCGGGCCCGCACCCGGCGGTTGAACGGCAGCCCGCACACCAGGAGCAGCCCCAGCACCCCGATCGCCACGTCCGGCAGCGGCCGGCCGCCGTGCGTCGGCGGCAGCAGCTGGGCCAGGTGCGCGCTCACCCCGGTCGGGCCGAGCGGCTGCACCGGGGACTCCGGCTGGGCGCCGCGGGCCGCCCGGACCGCGACGAACAGCACCGGGGCGGCGAGCAGCACGCCGGTGGTCACCATCGTCACCGCCCGGCCGGTCGCCCGGACCCGGTGCCGGAACGGCCGCGGCGTCGCGAACAGCCGGACGGCGAACAGGAGTCCGGCCACCAGGGTGGCCAGCGCGGCGGTGTACAGGTTGCCCGCCCAGGCGAGCGTCACGCACAGCGAACCCGCCGCCCAGCGGCGCTCGCGCAGGCACCAGTCACCGGCCAGCCCGAGCAGCGGCAGCGACACCAGGCCCCACAACCACATCGGCGCCGCCCCGCCGACGTCCAGCACCCAGGCGCACAGCCCGTACCCGAGCGCGGCGAGCGCCCGCAGCCACCGCGGGCCGGGGTGCACGCGGCCCAGCAGGTGGGCCATCAGGGCGGTGGCCAGGCCGATGGTGGCCAGCACGACCAGGAAGACGGCGAGTCGCCCCTGGTCGCGGGGGAGGAGCGCGGTGAGCCAGGAGAACGGGTTCATCAGGTAGGCGAAGAAGTCCGCCAGGAACGGGGCGCCGTAGCCGCTGTTCCAGTTGAACAGCAGGTCCCCGGAGGCCCGCCCGTGCAGCAGGTCCCACAGGTGCGCGTGGAACGGCACCGCGACCTCCCCCGCCCCGGCCGGCCACCGCCCGGTCAGCCCCGCCGCCAGCGCGTACCCGCCCGCCGCCAGCCCGGCCGCACCCCCGCAGACCAGCACCTCCCGCCGCCGATCGGATCTCAATCCACGCGCCCCGTTCTGCGAGTTCTCCCCAACCTCGCCACCCTAAGCGCGCCCCCGGCGCACCCCTGGTCACCCGCGCTCCCTCGAACGAGTGGCGTCGGGGAAGGCCGGCCGTTCCCGGTGGGGATCGTCCTGACCTGGCGCGTCCGAATGATGGACGCCAGGTGTCAGCCCATGGGACGCCGCAGTAAGGTCCGAGCATGTCTCGCACCATTCGTCTCGCAGTAGTCCCGGGTGACGGCATCGGCCAGGAAGTGGTGGCCGAGGGCCTGAAGGTCCTGGGCGCCGTGCTTCCCGCCGACGTGAAGCTGGAGACCACCGAGTACGACCTCGGGGCCCGGCGCTACCACCGGACCGGGGAGACGCTGCCGGACGACGTGCTGGCGGAGCTCAAGTCGCACGACGCGATCCTGCTGGGCGCCATCGGGGACCCGAGCGTGCCGTCCGGAGTGCTGGAGCGGGGGCTGCTGCTCAAGCTGCGGTTCGCCTTCGACCACCACATCAACCTGCGGCCGGGCCGGCTGTTCCCCGGGGTGGCGTCGCCGCTGGCGGGGCAGCCGGAGATCGACTTCGTGGTCGTCCGCGAGGGCACCGAGGGCCCGTACGTCGGCAACGGCGGCACGCTGCGCGCCGGGACGCCGCAGGAGGTGGCCACCGAGGTCAGCCTCAACACGGCGTTCGGCATCGAGCGCGTGGTCCGGGACGCCTACCGGCGGGCCCAGGCGCGGCCGCGCAAGAAGCTGACCCTGGTGCACAAGAACAACGTGCTGGTGCACGCCGGGCACCTGTGGACGCGGATCTTCGCCGAGGTCGGCCGGGAGTTCCCCGAGGTCACCACCGACTACCTGCACGTCGACGCGGCGACGATCTTCTTCGTCACCCAGCCGGAGCGCTTCGACGTCATCGTCACCGACAACCTGTTCGGCGACATCCTGACCGACCTGGCGGCCGCCGTCACCGGCGGGATCGGCCTGGCCGCGAGCGGCAACATCAACCCCGGCGGCGAGTTCCCGTCCATGTTCGAGCCGGTGCACGGCTCGGCCCCGGACATCGCCGGCCAGGGCAAGGCGGACCCGACCGCCACCGTGCTCTCCGTCGCCATGCTGCTGGAGCACCTCGGCTTCGCCGCCGAGGCCGCGCGGGTGGAGGCCGCCGTCGCGGCGGACCTCGCCGGACGCACGGACGCCCCGCGCAGCACCGCCCAGGTCGGCGACGCGCTCGCCGCCCGAGTATCCGGCTGAGGGGGCCGGCACCGACAAAGGTTCCGGCCCCCGGGCCGGACCGTATAACGGCAGCTTGCAGCGCTCCAAGGAGCGGGCAACTGTTCGGCGCGGCCCTCTGGATGCGAGTATCGACAGTGGGCCGTGCCGTCGTGCCTCCGTTCCGGGTTCCCCACCGGAACGGGGTGGTGGCGGTGGCGGCCCGAACCAACCCCACGGTGAAGGAAACAGCCATGAGCACGCCCACCCAGGCGCCCATCACGTTCGACCTCAAGCCCTCCGCGCACCCGCTGTCCGCAACGGAGCGCGAGGCGCGGCTGATCAACCCCGGCTTCGGCCGCGTCTTCACCGACCACATGGTCACGATCCGCTGGACGGAGGGCCGCGGCTGGCACGACGCCCAGCTGGTCCCGTACGCGCCGGTGGAGATGGACCCGGCGAACATGACCCTGCACTACGGCCAGGCGATCTTCGAGGGCCTCAAGGCCTACCGCCAGCAGGACGGCTCGATCTCCACCTTCCGCCCGGAGGCCAACGCCCTGCGCTTCCAGGCCTCCGCCCGCCGCCTGGCGATGCCGGAGCTGCCGGTCGAGGCGTTCGTCGAGGCCGTCGAGCTGCTGGTCACCCAGGAGCAGGAGTGGGTGCCGAACGAGCCCGAGCAGAGCCTGTACCTGCGGCCGTTCATGTTCGCCACCGAGGTCGGCCTGGGCGTGCGCCCGTCGAACTCCTACCTCTTCATGATCATCGCCTCGCCGGCCGGCGCCTACTTCCCGGGCGGCGTCAAGCCGGTCTCGGTGTGGCTGTCCAAGGAGTACGTCCGGGCCGCGCCCGGCGGCACCGGCGCCGCCAAGTGCGCGGGCAACTACGCCGCCTCGCTGGTCGCCCAGGCCGAGGCCGCGGGCAAGGGCTGCGACCAGGTGGTCTGGCTCGACGCCGCCGAGCACCGGTGGGTCGAGGAGATGGGCGGCATGAACCTGTACTTCGTCTTCGGCGAGGGCAAGGACGCGAAGATCGTCACCCCGGAGCTGTCCGGCGCGCTGCTGCCCGGCATCACCCGCGACTCGCTGCTGCGCCTGGCCTCGGACCTCGGCTACGCCGTCGAGGAGCGCCGGATCTCCACCGAGGAGTGGCAGCAGGGCAACGCGGACGGCACCCTCACCGAGGTGTTCGCCTGCGGCACCGCCGCCGTCATCACCCCCGTCGGCTCGGTGAAGTCGGCGGCCGCGGACTGGACGGTCGGCACCGGCGAGCCCGGCCCGGTCACCATGGAGCTGCGCCGCGCCCTGCTCGCCATCCAGGGCGGCGAGCGGCCGGACACCCACGGCTGGCTGCACAAGATCGTCTGATCCCGGGAACGCCCGCCACCCCCTCCGGCCTGCGCCGTTTCGCATCGCGAGACGCGCGGGCCGGATCGTGGAGGGTGTGCCAGACTGCCAGCGTGTCCTCGCTTTCGCTGATGATTAGCAGCAGGCGCGCCGGTCCGCAGTGACCGCTCCCGCAGGACCCGATGCGGAGCGACCACCAGCGTCCAGACCCGCGCGCAGACCTCTCGCACCCGCGAGGGGTCTTTTTGTTTCCCCGGACCGGCCGAGAGCCCCCACGAAGGGCTCGGGGACACCGGGGCCGCGCGCGGGATGCTGGACAGTGGAGCCGGGACGAAGAATCCGGCAGAGCAGTACGAACCTCCCCGAAACGGAGAACCAGAGGTCATGACCGAGGTCAGCCGTACCGACGACAGTTTCCACGTCTTCGACACCACCCTGCGCGACGGCGCCCAGCGCGAGGGCATCAACCTGACGGTGGCGGACAAGCTGGCCATCGCCCGGCACCTGGACGACTTCGGGGTGGGCTTCATCGAGGGCGGCTGGCCCGGGGCGAACCCGCGCGACACCGAGTTCTTCGCCCGCGCCGCCGCCGAACTGGAGCTGAAGCAGGCGCAGCTGGTGGCCTTCGGCGCCACTCGCCGGGCCGGCGGCAAGGCGGCCGAGGACCCGCAGCTGGCGGCGCTGGTCTCCTCCGGTGCCCCGGTGGTCACCCTGGTCGCCAAGGCGCACGACCGGCACGTCGAGCTGGCGCTGCGCACCACGCTGGACGAGAACCTGGAGATGATCCGGGACAGCGTCGAGTTCCTGCGCTCCCAGGGCCGGCGGGTGTTCATCGACTGCGAGCACTTCTTCGACGGCTACCGGGCGAACCGCGAGTACGCCCTCGCGGTGGTCCGCACCGCGCACCGGGCGGGCGCGGACGTGGTGGTGCTGTGCGACACCAACGGCGGGATGCTGCCGGCCGGCGTGCGGGAGACCGTCGCGGACGTGCTGGCCGCGACCGGCGCCCGGCTCGGCATGCACGCCCAGGACGACACGGGCTGCGCGGTGGCCAACACCCTGGCCGCGGTGGACGCCGGCGCGACCCACGTACAGTGCACGGCGAACGGCTACGGGGAGCGGGTCGGCAACGCCAACCTGTTCCCGGTGGTCGGCGCGCTGGAGCTGAAGTACGACCGCCGGGTGCTGCCGGCCGGCCGGCTGGCCGAGATGACCCGGATCTCGCACGCGATCGCCGAACTGGTCAACCTGGCGCCGTCCACCCACCAGCCGTACGTCGGCTACTCGGCCTTCGCGCACAAGGCGGGCCTGCACGCCTCCGCGATCAAGGTCGACCCGGACCTCTACCAGCACACCGACCCCGAGCTGGTCGGCAACACCATGCGGATGCTGGTCTCCGACATGGCCGGCCGGGCCTCGGTCGAGCTCAAGGGCAAGGAGCTCGGCTACGACCTGTCCACCGACCGGGACCTCGCGGGCCGGGTGGTGGCCCGGGTCAAGGAGCAGGAGAGCCACGGCTACACCTACGAGTCCGCGGACGCCTCCTTCGAGCTGCTGCTGCGCGACGAGGTGCGCGGCAGCCGGGACCGCTTCTACACCCTGGAGTCCTGGCGGACCATCAGCGAGCAGGGCCCGAAGGGCTTCACGGGCAACGAGGCGACGGTCAAGCTGTGGGCCAAGGGCGAGCGCCGGATCGCCACCGGCGAGGGCAACGGCCCGGTCAACGCGCTGGACCAGGCGCTGCGGACGGCCCTGGAGGGGATCTA
The DNA here is from genome assembly GCF_049543595.1 of Kitasatospora sp. NPDC094028. Taxonomy (NCBI): domain Bacteria; kingdom Bacillati; phylum Actinomycetota; class Actinomycetes; order Kitasatosporales; family Streptomycetaceae; genus Kitasatospora; species Kitasatospora sp. NPDC094028. The sequence continues at coordinate 14,852 of NZ_JBMVFA010000030.1, forward strand.
CCCGCCGCTGGCCGGCTTCGAGTTGGTGGACTACAAGGTCCGCATCCTGGAGGGGCAGCACGGCACCGGATCGAAGACCCGGGTGCTGATCGAGTCGACCGACGGCACCGCGACCTGGTCCACGGTCGGCGTGGCGGACAACGTGATCGCCGCCTCCTGGCTGGCGCTTGAGGACGCGTACACCTACGGCCTGATCCGCGCCGGCCTGGAGCCCGCCGAGTAGCGGCCCCGAACCCGCCCGCGGCCCCCACGACTTGGCGAAGTCGTGGAGGCCGCAAACGGGTTCGTCAGCGGAGTCGGGCCAGGAGGGCGTGTTCGACGAGGGTGATGAGGGCGCTCTTGGCGCTGTCGCGGCGGCGCGCGTCGAGCGTGATGACCGGGGTGTCGGCGCCGAGTTGGAGGGCTTCGCGGACCTCGTCGGGGGTGTGGGGCTGGTGTCCGTCGAAGCCGTTGAGGGCGACGACGAAGGGCAGTCCGCTGTTCTCGAAGTAGTCGAGGGCGGGGAAGCAGTCGGCGAGGCGGCGGGTGTCGACGAGGACGATGGCTCCGATGGCGCCTCGGACGAGGTCGTCCCACATGAACCAGAAGCGGTCCTGTCCGGGGGTGCCGAAGAGGTAGAGGATGAGGTCTTCGTCGAGGGTGATGCGGCCGAAGTCCATGGCGACGGTGGTGGTCGTCTTGCCGGAGACGTGGCTGATGTCGTCGATGCCGGCGGAGGCCGAGGTCATGACGGCTTCGGTTCGCAGGGGGTTGATCTCGGAGACGGCGCCGACGAGCGTGGTCTTGCCGACACCGAAACCGCCCGCGATGACGATCTTCGCGGAGGTGGTGGCGCGGGTGGGGGCGGCCGCGTTAGAGCTTGCGAAGTCCACTGAGGACCCTTTCGAGCAGCGTGACGTCGGGCTGGTTTCCGGATTCGCCCCCGGATGCGGGCTGGTGGATGGCGACCAGGCCGGCTTCGGCGAGGTCGGCGACGAGGATGCGGGCCACTCCCAGCGGGAGGGAGAGCAGGGCCGACACCTCCGCGACGGACTTGACCTCCGTGCACAGCGTGCAGATCCGCTGGTGCTCGGGGAGCAGGGTGGCGAGGCGCTGCGGGTCGACGTCGGCGGAGACCAGGGCCTCCAGCGCGAGTTCGTAGCGCGGCCGGGTGCGGCCTCCGGTCATCGCGAACGGCCGGATGAGCGGGCCGGCGTCCGGCTCGTCGTCGAACTCCTCGACGTGGCCTGGCTGCTGGGCCGGCTGCCGGTAGCCGGGCGCCGGGGCCGGGTAACCGGGGGCCGGGGCGCCGTGGCCGGGCTGCGGCGGGCCGAACTGCTCGTAGTGGCCGTACTGCTGGTGCTGGCCGTACTGCTCCTGCGGCATGCCGTAGGGCGCCTGGGGCTGCCCGTACTGGTGCCGGTCGTATCGCTGACCGTGGCCGGCGCCCGGGGCTCCGAAGGCGTCATGGCCTGTGCCGTACGGAATCCCGTATTGGCCGCTGCGGTCGTCGGGCGGTGTCACGGTTCCTCTCCTCACAGGGTGCGGCGGTGCGGTGCAGGCTCCGGGCGTGGTCCGGAGCCGGTGGTGCGAAGGCCGTACAACGCCCGAACCCGAGCCCGCCGAAGCGGGCCCGGGACGGGCGCGGAGGTGCTTCGAATACCTGGACGGTATCCGACGAACCGTCAGTGCAGGAGACTGCCCTGGAGTTCTGCGCGGAGTGCGGGGGTGAGGACGGCGCCGGCGCGGTCGACGAGCAGGGCCATCTCGTAGCCGACGAGGCCGATGTCGGAGTCGGGTGCGGCGAGGACGGCGAGGGCGGAGCCGTCGCTGATGGCCATCAGGAAGAGGAAGCCTCGTTCCATCTCGACGACGGTCTGGTTGACCTCGCCACCCTCGAAGATCCGGCTGGCGCCGGAGGTGAGGGAGGTGAGGCCGGAGGCAACGGCGGCGAGCTGGTCGGCGCGGTCCCGGGGGAAGCCCTCGGACATGCACAGCAGGAGGCCGTCGGCGGAGACCACCACGGTGTGGGACACCCCGGGGGTGTTGTCCACGAAATTGGTGATCAGCCAGTTCAGGTTCTGTGCGGCCTGGCTCATCTGGGTCAACTCAACGCTCCTGGTGGTTCGAGCCGCCGAAGAGATCGGTGCTGCGGTTCTGTCCGTTGCCGGACTGGTCTACCTGATCGGGGTCGATCCGGAAGCTTCCGGTGTTGCCGACGCTGCGGCCCTGCTCCACGCCGCGGCGCAGGTTGGTGAGACGGCCGCGGACCTCCTCCGGGTTGCGGGAGACCGCCGGCCCGTCCATCGGGGTGGGCTTGGCGTTCCCGGGCACCAGGTTCTGCTTGGGCACGCGCCGCGGCAGTCCGGAGTCGGTGGTGCCGCTGGAGCTGGGCTCGCGCAGCTGCTCGGCCCGCTGCCAGTCGCCGTCGTTGGGCGACTGCCAGGGGGAGGTGGTCGGGCCGGTCGGGCCGTATCCACCGAGGGCCGACACGTCGTGGCCGCCGCGCGGCTCCTGGACGGCCGAGGTGTCCTTGGCGCCCGCGAACCAGTTCGGACCGTCGCCGGACGGGACGGCACCGGCCGGCGCGGAGCCGAGGCCCCCGCCCGCCAGCTGCTGGCCGGGGCGGCGCTGCGGCAGCCCGGACGGCAGGGTGGTGGTGGGCTCGGCGGCCGGCAGGGCGGGCGGCTCCGGGGTGTACGGGTGGCCGGCCGGGGCTTCCTGGGCCTGGTGACCGTACTGGTCCTGGCCGTTGTAGCCGTCCTGCTGGTAGCCGCCCTGGTCGTAGCCGTACTGGTCGTCCGCGCTGTACCGATCGTCCGCGTAGGCGGCGTTCTGGTCGTAGCCCTGCTGCTGCGGGTACGGGTCGTAGCCGTCCTGGGCGTAGCCGCCCTGGTCGTAGCCGTACTGGTCGTCCGCGTAGGCGGGCTGCTGCTGGAAGCCCTGCGGGGCGTACGGGTCGTAGCCCTGCTGGTAGTCCTCCTCGACCTCGGCGTCGAGCACCGGGTCGTGCGGGCCGCTCTCCAGGGCCGCACGGCGGACCTGGTCGAGGCGCTGGGAGCGCTGGACGGCCTCCAGGGCCGGGCTGAACCCGCTGGAGCCGGCGTTGCCGCTGCCCGTGAGGTGGTCGTCGAAGCCCAGCTCGGCGGCGCTGCGGGCGCGGTTGTCCTGGGGCCACTGGGCGGTCGGCTCCTGGTCGGCGAAGATCCGGGAGACGGTGAACTGCTCCTCCGGCTCCGGGGCCGGGCCGGACTGGGTGACGAACGGCGGGAGCATGACCAGCGAGGTGGTGCCGGCCGACTCGCCGGAGGGGCGGAGCTGGACGCGGATGTCGTGCCGCTGGGACAGCCGGCCGACCACGAACAGGCCCATGCGGCGGGAGATGGTGGCGTCGACCGTGGGCGGGTCGGCCAGCTTCTCGTTGATCTCGGCGAAGTCGTCGGCGGTGAGGCCGATGCCCTTGTCGTGGATCTCGACCAGCACCCGGCCGTCCGGCAGGCGGGTGGCGTTGACCAGCACCCGGGTCTGCGGGCTGGAGAACGAGGTGGCGTTCTCCAGCAGCTCGGCGAGCAGGTGGACGAGGTCGGTCACGGCGCCGCCGACGACCTCGACCTCCGGGATGCCGGAGAGCTCGACGCGCTCGTACTGCTCCACCTCGGACGCGGCGGCGCGGAGCACGTCGACCAGCGGGACCGGGGTGTTCCAGCGGCGGCCGGCCTCCTCGCCCGCGAGGACGAGCAGGTTCTCACCGTTGCGGCGCATACGGGTGGCGAGGTGGTCCAGCTTGAAGAGGTTCTCCAGCTGGTCCGGGTCGGCCTCGTTGTTCTCCAGGTCGGTGATCAGCGCCAGCTGGCGCTGGATCAGGCTCTGGCTGCGGCGCGACAGGTTGGTGAAGATCGCGTTGACGTTGCCTCGCAGCAGCGCCTGCTCGGCGGCGAGTTCGACGGCCTGCCGGTGGACCTGGTCGAAGGCCCGGGCGACCTCGCCGATCTCGTCCTTGCCGTGCAGCGGGATCGGGGTCACCGAGGTGTCGACCCGGTCCGGGTCGGTCTTGGAGAGCTTCTCGACCAGGTCCGGCAGGCGGTGGTCGGCGATCTCCAGGGCGGCGTTGCGCAGGGTCCGCATGCCGAGGACCATCGAGCGGGCGACGTAGCCGGTCATCACACCGGCCAGGACGAGCGCGACGAGGACGATGCCGGAGTTCAGGATGGCGTCGTAGAGCGCGTTGTCCTTGAGGTCGCGGGAGTCCTTGAGGACGTCGTTGAGCAGCGCGACTTCGGTGTTCCGCAGGGCCTGGATGTGGGTGTTGGCGGCCTGGTTCCAGTTGTCCGGCGTCAGGCCGGCGTTCTTGACCTCGGCGAACGCGGCGTCGGCCGCGGCCTTGCCGTTCCCCTGGCCGATGGCGGCGGCCTCGGCGTACTTGGCGGCGATCGCCAGCAGGCTCTGCATGGTCGGCGCGGAGCCGTTGGGCATCTTGTAGGCCGAGCGGTCCTGGGAGGTGTCCAGGGCGACCTGCGCGTCCGAGTACTTGCGGGCGTCCTCGGGGGCGCTACCGGTGTTGAACTCGTTGAGCGAGACCTGTTCCAGCTTCTCCGACACCAGGATCTGCTGGGTCATGTCCTGGTTCTCGTACCGCGTGGTCGTGCCCTGCGAGGCGCCGATCAGGATGCTCAGCATCAGCGAGCGCTCGGACGAGGCGGCGGCCTTGGCCAGGGACATCGCGTAGATCGCGCGGCCCTTGCTGGTGGCGTTGGAGGAGCCGTTGCCGACCGAGTTGTCGTAGGCCAGCAGCGGCGAGAACATCGTCGAGTACGCGTTCGCGGTGGCGCTGGCGAACAGCTCGCCGCTGTAGGCGACGGACCGCAGGTGCGGGAGGTCCCCGACGAGGACCTGGAAGGCCTCGTGGCGGCGCGGCAGCTCGCCGGACTTGTCGGAGGCCGCGTAGGCGGCGTTGTACGCCTTCAGGGCGGCGTCCGTGTCCGCGCGGCGCTTGGCGACCTCGCCGTTCGGGTCCTGCTTGGTCATCAGGGGTATCAGGGTCTTGTCACGCTCGTTCTCGAGCGCCTCGGCGAGCTCGGTGGCCGCCTTGGCGAGCTCGGCGGTCTTCTCGGCCCGGGAGGCCTTGATGAAGCCGTCGATCGAGGTGTTCACGCGGAGACCACCGAAGACGATGCTGATGATCACGGGGATCAGCAGGATCGCGATCAGGCGGGTCGGCACGCGCCAGTTGCGCGGGCGGAGGAAGTCGTAGCGGCCGGCGCCGTCGTCGCCCTGTGCCTGCGGGCCGCCGGTCCGGAGTTCCTTCGGCTTGGCCGCGGGGTCCGGTGCGGGCGCGGTCTGGCCGCGCTCCTCGGCGGGGGTGAACGCGGAGAATCCGGCCGGGGCCGCTGCGCTACCGTTCGGCTCGCTCTGGCGGGGCTCGGAGCGCCGCTGCGGGGCGGGTTGCTGCTTACGCCTCACTCGACAACTACCTCTCGGCCGTCTGACGGCCATGGATCAATCCAGCGCTACCCCCGTGCCCCGTGCCCGGCGCCGGGTGCGGGCCGACACGAGAACGACAGGGGTAGCTGGAATTTCAGCACGTGCGGGGATACGGGACAAACAGCCGCCGGTCCGGGCACGCGTCGGCACAATACGGACATTCATCGACATGACGGCGCAAAACCGTGGTGATCTGGCGCTGAACGGCGCTGATTAGCCACACTGAGTCATTGTTGATCACCAAATGCCTACCGAACTGTTATCGGCTGCTTATACACGGGCCTTGCGCGGGCCTCCCCGAGGACACCGGCCGTTCGGCACGACAGCCCCGGTGCCCCGCCCGACCGGACGGGGTACCGGGGCTGTCGCCCGTCGTTCGAACCCGGGGCCGGACTCAGCGGAGTCGGGCCAGGAGGGCGTGTTCGACGAGGGTGATGAGGGCGCTCTTGGCGCTGTCGCGGCGACGGGCGTCCAGGGTGACGACCGGGGTGTCGGCGCCGAGTTGGAGGGCTTCGCGGACCTCGTCGGGGGTGTGGGGCTGGTGTCCGTCGAAGCCGTTGAGGGCGACGACGAAGGGCAGTCCGCTGTTCTCGAAGTAGTCGAGGGCGGGGAAGCAGTCGGCGAGGCGGCGGGTGTCGACGAGGACGATGGCTCCGATGGCGCCTCGGACGAGGTCGTCCCACATGAACCAGAAGCGGTCCTGTCCGGGGGTGCCGAAGAGGTAGAGGATGAGGTCTTCGTCGAGGGTGATGCGGCCGAAGTCCATGGCGACGGTGGTGGTCGTCTTGCCGGAGACGTGGCTGATGTCGTCGATGCCGGCGGAGGCCGAGGTCATGACGGCTTCGGTGCGCAGGGGGTTGATCTCGGAGACGGCGCCGACGAGCGTGGTCTTGCCGACACCGAAACCGCCGGCCACGACGATCTTGGCCGACGTCGTGGCCCGGGCGGATCCGTTAGAGCTTGCGAAGTCCACTGAGGACCCTTTCGAGCAGCGTGACATCGGGCGTTCCGCCCGACTCGCCCGCGGCGGCGGGCTGGTGGATGGCGACGAGACCGGCCTCGGCAAGGTCGGCGACGAGGATGCGGGCGACCCCGAGCGGGACGCCGGCCAGTGCGGAGATCTCCGCGATGGACTTGACCTCACGGCAGAGGTTCACGATCCGGGCGTGCTCCGGCAGCAGCCCGCCGGTCCGCTCGGCCGAACCGGTGGTCGAGATCAGCGCCTCGATGGCGAGCTGGTACCGCGGGCGGGTCCGGCCGCCGGTCATGGCGTACGGACGGACCAGCGGCTGCTGCTCGTAGCCGTCGGACTGCTGCCCGCCGTAGCCGCTGCCGTACCCGTTGCCGTAGCCGGCGGGTGTCGAGGGCGGGGTCATGGGTCCTCCTTGTGCTGCGGCCTTGGGCAGCCGGTTCCAGCTGGGGCGGTGCCAGCTGAGGCGGGATCAGCTGCCTGAGGGTAGCTGAGGGTGAGGCGCCGGGGCCGGTCGGGTCGGTCCCGGCGGGGAGGTGGGACGGGTGGGTGGAGCCGTGCGGAGACCGGTCAGTGCAGGAGACTGCCCTGGAGTTCCGCGCGGAGTGCGGGGGTGAGGACGGCGCCGGCGCGGTCGACGAGCAGGGCCATCTCGTAGCCGACGAGGCCGATGTCGGAGTCGGGTGCGGCGAGGACGGCGAGGGCGGAGCCGTCGCTGATGGCCATCAGGAAGAGGAAACCCCGTTCCATCTCGACGACGGTCTGGTTGACCTCGCCACCCTCGAAGATCCGGCTGGCGCCGGAGGTGAGGGAGGTGAGGCCGGAGGCGACGGCGGCGAGCTGGTCGGCGCGGTCCCGGGGGAAGCCCTCGGACATGCACAGCAGGAGGCCGTCGGCGGAGACCACCACGGTGTGGGACACCCCGGGGGTGTTGTCCACGAAATTGGTGATCAGCCAGTTCAGGTTCTGTGCGGCCTGGCTCATCTGGTTCAACTCAACGCTCCTGGTGATCTGCGCCGTTGCCGTCGCTCCGGCCACCGAAACTATCGAATCCGGGCTGCTGCGCACCATGGTGGAAACCGGTCGGGTTGCCGGCCTGCTCGGCGCCGACCCGGCGGCCCTGCTGGATGCCGCGGCGCAGGTTGGTCAGCCGGCCGCGCACCTCCTCGGGGGCCCGGGAGACCTGCGGACCGGTCAGCGGCGAGGACTCGGCGGTGCCGGAGACCAGGTTGGCCTGCGGCGTGCGCCGGGGGAGGCCGGACAGCGTGACGCCGCTGGTCGACGGCTCGCGGACCTGCTCCGCGCGGCGCCAGCGCTCGTCGTTGGCGGACGGGCGCCACGGCGCGTCGCCGGGGCCGGGCTGCGGCTGCTGCGGGGCCTGCGGCGCCGGAGCCTGCTGCGGCTCGGCCTGCTGCTGCGGGGCCGGGGCCTGCGGCTGGAACTCCCCTTGCGGCTGCGGCCGGCGGAGCTGCTGCGGCCGCTGGGGCTGCTGGGGCTCCTCGAAGCCCGGCGCCGAGGTGCCGGGGCGGCGCGGCTGGTACTGCTGCTGCGGCGCCCGCTGCTGCGGCTCGGCCTGCGGGTTCCAGGGCTGCTCGCCGGTGGCCTCGGAGGGCCCGGTGGGCAGCGCCATCGGCTCGGGGCGGCGGTGCTGCTGCTGGGGGTTGGGCTGCTGCGGGGCGCTCTGCTGGGCCGGCTCCGGGCGCACCGGCTCCGGACGGGCCGGGTTCGGCACGTTCGGCAGCACCGGCTCCACCAGGCCGAGGCCCAGCGGGTCGCGCGGGTCGATCTGGCTGGCCTCGAAGCGCGGCCGGGCGAGCTGCTGGGTGCTCTCCACCGGCACCGGCGCCGGCTCGGCCGAGGGCAGCGGCTGGGGCTGCTGCTGCGGCGGCAGCGGCTGGCCCTGCGGCGGCAGCTGCGGCTGGCGACGGCCCTGCTGCGGGCCGTCCGGGCCCGGACGCTGCGGACGGCGCGGCCCCTGCGGGCCGGGCTGCGGGCGACCGGGCTGGCCGGGACCGCCGGGCCGGCCCGGCTGACCGGGCTGACCGGGCTGCTGCGGGCCGAGCTGGCCGGGACGGCGCTGCGGCAGGCCGTCCTGCTGCGGACGCTCGCCGGGGCGGGCGCCCTGCTGCGGCGCGTCGGGGCGGCCGTGCTGCGGCTGCTCGCCGGTGCGCGGGCCGGGACCGCCGGGCTGACCGGGCTGACCCGGCAGGCCGGGCTGCGGGGAGCCCTGGGGCTGTCCGGGCTGCTGCTGTCCGGCCTGCGGACGGCCGCGCCGGGGCAGGCCGTTCGGGCCGGCCTGCGGGGGCAGCTGGGCGGACTGCTGCGGCTGACCCGGGCGGGCCTGGCCGCGCTGCTGCTGCGGGGCCGGGCGGCCCTGCGGCCGGCCCTGACCCGGGCCCTGGCCCTGGCCGGCGCCCTGCTGCGGCGGATTCTCGCGCAGCGACTGGCCGACCTGACGGGTCGGCAGGCCGCCGTCGCGGCCGCCGGGCGCACCCGGACCGGCCGGCGCACCCGGGCCCGCGGGGGCACCCGGCGCACCGGGCGCACCCGGGCCCGCCGGAGCGGGCGAACCGCCCTGGCCGAGCTGCGGGCGACCGCCCTGCGGGGCACCGCCGGCCGGGCCCTGGCCGATCGCGGCCGGGCCGTTCTGGCCGGGCGCCATCTGGCGCTGCTGGCGCGGCGTCGGGGCGATCCCGCGCTGCTGCTTGGGCGGCTGGCCGCCGGCGCGGGCGGGGCCGCGGCGGTCGGCGGAGTTGGTGACGTCCACCGGGAGCATGACCAGCGCGGTGGTGCCGCCGGAGTCGCTCGGGCGCAGCTGGATGCGGATGCCGTGTCGCAGGGACAGGCGGCCGACCACGAAGAGGCCCATGCGGCGGGAGACGGAGACGTCCACCGTCGGCGGGTTGGCCAGGCGTTCGTTGATCTCGGCGAGGTCGTCCGGGCTGAGGCCGATGCCGGTGTCGTGGATCTCGATCAGCACCCGGCCGTCCGGCAGCGCGTGGCCGGTGACCCGGACGCGGGTCTGCGGGCTGGAGAACGAGGTGGCGTTCTCCAGCAGCTCGGCGAGCAGGTGGACGAGGTCGTTGACGACGCGGCCGGCGACCTCGGCGGACGGCACCGAGGCCAGCTCGATGCGCTCGTACTGCTCCACCTCGGAGGCGGCGGCGCGGAGCACGTCGACCAGCGGCACGGGGCGGGTCCAGCGGCGGCCCGGGTCCTCACCGGCGAGGACGAGGAGGTTTTCGCCGTTGCGGCGCATGCGGGTGGCGAGGTGGTCCAGCTTGAAGAGGTTGGCCAGCTGGTCCGGGTCGGCCTCGCGGCTCTCCAGTTCGGAGATGAGCGACAGCTGGCGCTGGATGAGGCCCTGGCTGCGGCGCGACAGGTTGGTGAACATCGCGTTGATGTTGCCGCGGAGGAGGGCCTGCTCGGCGGCGAGGCGGACGGCCTCGCTGTGCACCATGTCGAAGGCGTGGGCCACGTGGCCGATCTCGTCGGCGGAGTCGATGGCGACGGGCTCGACGGTGGTGTCGACGTCGTGCGGGTCGCTCTCGGAGAGCGTCTTGACCAGCTCGGGCAGTCGCCGCTCGGCGACGTCCTCGGCCGCGGACTGCAGCCGGGTCAGCGAGCGCACCATCGAGCGGGCGATCAGCGCGGCGCCACCGAGGGCGAAGAGCAGCACCAGGGCGACGGCGGCGGCGATGATCAGCGCGTCGGTGTCGGCCTGCGACTGGAGGTCCTGGGCCTTGCCGTCCAGGTTCTCCAGCAGCTTGGTCTCGATCCGGCGCTCAGCCGTGATCTTCGCGCTGATCTTCTCGTACCACTCCTTGAAGCTGACCGGGTCGGTCTGGTGGATGCCGTTGGTCTGGAGGATCGAGTGCGCGTAGCGGTCGGCGTCGGCGATCACCGTGTTGTAGCTGAGCTGGCCGCGCAGGTTGTCCAGGTCGTGCGCGGTGTAGATGTTGTTGAAGCCGATGAGCGCGTTGTCGTAGGACGTGCGCAGGCGGATGCCGAAGGACTCGTCGCTCGCGCTGAGGTCCGGGCCCTTGGGGTTGGCGAGCGCGGCGCTGACCAGGGCGCGCTGCTGCGAGGTGACGTTCTTGGCGAGCGAGAACTGCTGCAGCGCGCGGGTCGCGACGACCAGGTCCTTGTTGTTCGACGCGAGCGCGATGTCCTGGGTGAGGGACAGCAGGTCTCGGATGATCACGTCGTAGGCGGTGATCGTCGACTGGATGTTCTGGTTGTTCTGGTACGGCAGGTTGCGCGCCTCGGTGATGGAGTTCAGGTCCCTGCGGATCTGGAACAGCAGGGCCTTTCCACCGGAGAGTTCGAGGTTCTCGAACTTGTCGGAGGAGGCGGTGAACGCGCGGTTGAAGTCGTCGGTCGCCTTGCGGGCGGTGGTGACGTCGTCGTCCAGCGGCGCGCTCGGGTCCCTGGTGATCGGACCGGCGCTGATGTCGCGCTCGGTCTGCAGGGCGTCCGCGAGGTTGGTCGCCTTCTTGGCCAGGTCCGCGAGGTTGGCCATCTGGGCGAGTTGCTGCGAGTTCTCCATCGAGGTCTGGATGCGCAGGCCACCGAGGACCAGCGAGACCAGGACGGGCAGCGCGAGCAGCGCGATCAGGCGGGTGCGGATGCGCCAGTTGCGCATCCGGAACCGGCTGATGCCGGTGGCGCGGCGCCTGGTCAGGGTGGTCCGGAGCTTGTCCCGGGTGGACTTGCGGTCCTGCCCGTCGCCCTCCGGGTGACCGACCACGTCGGGCCCCGCCGGCTCGGCCGGGCCGCCGGGGGCAGCCGCCTGCTGAGGGGCGGCCGCGGGCTCGTGCGACTCCTGGTCGCCCGCGGCGCCGCTACCCCTTTTGAAACGTCCCTGCACTGGCGTCGCAACCTCTGGACCGGGCGTCCCGCCGCGTCGCCACGGCCTGGACGGTGTCGAGTTTCCATCCGCACCCCGGCCGGTCCGGGAGAGCGGGTCGCCGGGGTGGACTGCTCCCTACCCACGGTCCGTGGCATTCCAGCACAGCCGGGGAATCCCAACAAGGGCCGCCGGTCGTGGCCGCCGAACGCTACCGACCGCGTGCGCGGTTTCACTGACTGTGCGGTAACCGGACCGGAATACCGCCTTTTTCGGACACTCGCCGGATACATGCCAACCAGGCTCTAGATCGAAAAGAGTCGCAGACCTCATGGAATGCCCGAAATGTGCGAGATGTCGGAAAGATCCGATGCGGCGATATGTCGGGAATTCGGCTTTTGTCACACAATTTGTGAGCAAAATCACAGCTCAATGTGTAGCTTTGGTCACGGCCTCTGTGGAATGAGATCTCGTAACCTGGCTGTCTCCGGAGCACGGCCCCGATCAGCCTGCCCAGAACCCTTCCGAATATTCGGAATCACTCAGGCCGGTGCCGATCCGTCGCGGATCAGCCCGGCCGCGACCACGAGGTGCTCTCGATGTCCCAGGCGAAGAAGGCCACCAAGTCCACGCTGCCCAGCGGCTCCACGGCGAACCCCCGCCGGACCACGCTGGCCTCGGTCGCGGACTTCAGCCAGATCCCGGGCGCCCGCAAGCCCGAGGACGCGGTGACCTACTCCACCGAGCTGCCGGCCGTCACGGCCAACCCGCGCCGCACCCAGCTTCTGGTCGCCCCGGTCGTCACCCCCCTGGACTGACCCCGGCAGCGCCGCACCGAGGGCGCCGCCGTCGCATCCGCGACGACGGCGCCCTCGTGCTGTCACCCGCTCGCCGGCGGACCGGAGGGGCTCACCCCTTCGGCGTCGGCGCGCCCTTCGGCCCGGGGCGGAACCAACCGCGCTGAACAGGGGCAAACGGGTCGGCGGAGCCCCCACGCGATAGCCTGGACGACGATTGACGGGGCCGCGCCCAGCTCGGGCGGGGCGCCCACCAGCGCCCGGGCGCGCCCCGGGCGGCCGACGAAGCGAGGGGTAGCCCAGCCGTGCGCATTGCCAGGTTTTCCGTCCGGGAAGGGAGCCCTGCCGCCGGCACGGTCTCCTTCGGCGTCGTGGAGGGCGACCTCTCCCAGCCCGAGTCGCTGGTCGTCCACGCGCTGGCCGGCCACCCGTTCGGCCAACCCCAGCCCACCGGCGAGAGCTACCGCTTCCAGGACGTCCGGCTGCTCAGCCCGATGCTCCCGAACAAGATCGTGGCGGTCGGCCGGAACTACGCGGCGCACGCGGCCGAACTGGGCAACGACGTCCCGGACGTCCCGCTCACCTTCTTCAAGCCCTCCACCTCGGTGATCGGCCCGACCGAGAGCATCGCGTACCCGCCGTTCTCCTCGGACGTCCAGCACGAGGCCGAACTCGCCGTGGTGATCGGCCGGATGTGCCGGGAGGTGCCGCTGGAGCGGGTGCCCGAGGTGATCCTCGGCTACACCTGTGCCAACGACCTCACCGCGCGCGACGTCCAGCAGCGCGAGGGCCAGTGGGCCCGGGCCAAGGGCTTCGACACCGCCTGCCCGCTGGGGCCGTGGATCGAGACCGACCTCGACCCGGCCGACCTCGCCGTCACCTGCACGGTCAACGGCGAGCTCCGGCAGGCCGGCCGCACCTCCCAGATGGTCCGCTCGGTCGCCGAGCTGATCGTCCACATCTCCGAGGCCATGACGCTGCTTCCCGGCGACGTCATCCTCACCGGCACGCCCGCAGGGGTGGGCCCGCTCAACGTCGGCGACGAGGTCGCCGTCTCCATCGAAGGCATCGGCACTCTCACCAACAAGGTGATCAAGCGTGGCTAACACTGACCCGGCCGTCCGGGTTCGCTTCTGTCCGTCCCCGACCGGCAACCCCCACGTGGGCCTGGTCCGCACCGCCCTCTTCAACTGGGCCTACGCCCGCCACAACGGCGGCACGCTGGTCTTCCGGATCGAGGACACCGACTCCGCCCGCGACTCCGAGGAGTCGTACAACCAGCTGCTCGACGCCATGCGCTGGCTCGGCTTCGACTGGGACGAGGGCCCGGAGGTCGGCGGCCCGCACGAGCCGTACCGCCAGTCGCAGCGGATGGACATCTACGCCGACGTCGCCCGCCGCCTGCACGAGGCCGGCCACGCCTACCACTGCTACTGCAGCACCGAGGAGCTGGACGCCCGCCGCGAGGCCGCCCGCGCGGCCGGCAAGCCCTCCGGCTACGACGGCCACTGCCGGAACCTGACGGACGACCAGGTCGCCGTCTACAAGCTGGAGAAGCGCGAGCCGATCCTGCGCTTCCGGATGCCCGACACCACCATCTCCTTCGACGACCTGGTGCGCGGCACGCTCACCTTCGAGCCGGAGAACGTGCCGGACTACGGCATCGTCCGGGCCAACGGCGCCCCGCTGTACACCCTGGTCAACCCGGTGGACGACGCCCTGATGGGCATCACCCACGTGCTGCGCGGCGAGGACCTGCTGTCCTCCACCCCGCGGCAGATCGCCCTGTACGCGGCGCTCGCCGAGATCGGCGTCGGCGACGGCGGCACCCCGCGCTTCGGCCACCTGCCGTACGTGATGGGCGAGGGCAACAAGAAGCTCTCCAAGCGCGACCCGCAGGCCTCGCTCAACCTGTACCGCGAGCGCGGCTTCATCCGCGAGGGCCTGCTCAACTACCTGTCCCTGCTGGGCTGGTCGCTGGCCGAGGACCGGGACATCTTCAGCACGGACGAGCTGATCGCGGCCTTCGACATCGCCAAGGTCAACTCCAACCCGGCCCGCTTCGACCTGAAGAAGTGCGAGGCGATCAACGCCGAGCACGTCCGCCGGCTGGCCCCGGAGGACTTCGTCCGGCGCCTGGTGCCGTACCTGCAGGCCCCCGGCCTGCTGCCGGCCGAGCCGACCGCCGAGCAGCTGGACCTGCTCGCCAGGATCGCGCCGCTCACCCAGGAGCGGATGGTCGTGCTGAGCGAGATCGTGAACATGGCCGGCTTCCTGTTCGTCGACCCGGCCGACTTCACCGTCGACCCGGACGACGCCGCCAAGGCGCTGACCGCCGACGCCCGCCCGGTGCTGGAGGCCAGCATCAAGGCGCTGGAGGAGCTGGCGGACTTCACCCCGGAGCCGATCCAGGCCGCGCTGCGCGAGGCGCTGGTGGACGGGCTGGGCATCAAGCCCAAGTTCGCCTTCACGCCGTTGCGCGTGGCCGTCACGGGCCGCCGGGTGTCGCCGCCGCTGTTCGAGTCGATGGAGCTGCTCGGACGCCCCGAGACGCTGCGCCGGCTGCGCTCCGCCCTGGACGCCCTGCCGGCCGCCTGAGGCACCGGCTGAACTGCCCGCGGGCCCGGCCTCGTGCCGGGCCCGCGGCGTACCCGGAGGTCATCCGCCGGCCTCCCGGCCGCTGCCTGGGGTTATCGATTTTGGAGCCAGGCCAGACGTCGGGTAATGTTCTTTCTGCGCCGCCCGGGAGGGAACGGACGAGGGAGCGAAAGCCCCCCGCCGGGACCGAACGAGAGGCGCAACGCCTGAGAAGAGCTCGCAAGGGTTCAACTCTGGTGGGGTATGGTGTAATTGGCAGCACGACTGATTCTGGTTCAGTTAGTCTAGGTTCGAGTCCTGGTACCCCAGCGCTGTACGATCGGAGACGATCGCACCGCAGTGACAAAAGAAGATCCAAGCCCCCGTTGTGTAGCGGCCTAGCACGCTGCCCTCTCACGGCAGTAGCGCCGGTTCGAATCCGGTCGGGGGTACTGGTCCCGCAAGGGACCGCCTGGAAAGCCCCCGTTGTGTAGCGGCCTAGCACGCTGCCCTCTCACGGCAGTAGCGCCGGTTCGAATCCGGTCGGGGGTACTGATTCCGCAAGGGATCGCCAGGAGCCCCCGTTGTGTAGCGGCCTAGCACGCTGCCCTCTCACGGCAGTAGCGCCGGTTCGAATCCGGTCGGGGGTACTTCAGAGCAGGAAGCCGGTGGGCTCGCCCATCGGCCCTTGCTTTGTGTTGGGGTATGGTGTAATTGGCAGCACGAGTGATTCTGGTTCATTTAGTCTAGGTTCGAGTCCTGGTACCCCAGCCAGAAAAAAGGAAAGGCCCCGGTCCTCGGGGTCTTTTTTGTTTCTCCGGACCGTTTCCCGCCCCGGTGCCCCGAATGCGCCGAGGGCCCCGCTCGACTCCGAGCGGGGCCCTTCCGGTTTTCGTGGGGGCGGGTGGGGGATTTCGGCCGGCGGGGCCGGTTCAGCTGCGGCGCAGCGCCTCGGTGAGCCGGTTCGCGGCCTCGATGATGGCCTGGGCGTGCAGCCGGCCCGGGTGGCGGGTCAGACGCTCGATCGGGCCGGAGACCGAGACGGCGGCCACCACGCGGTTGGAGGGGCCGCGCACCGGCGCGGAGACGGACGCGACGCCCGGCTCCCGCTCGCCGATCGACTGGGCCCAGCCGCGCCGCCGGACGCCGCTGAGCGCGGTGGCGGTGAACCGGGCGCCCTGCAGGCCGCGGTGGAGGCGCTCGGGCTCCTCCCAGGCGAGCAGGACCTGGGCGGCGGAGCCGGCCTTCATCGGCAGGGTGCTGCCGACCGGGACGGTGTCCCGCAGGCCGGAGAGCCGCTCGGCGGCGGCGACGCAGATCCGCATCTCGCCCTGGCGGCGGTAGAGCTGTGCGCTCTCGCCGGTGACGTCGCGCAGGTGGGTCAGGACCGGGCCCGCGGTGGCGAGCAGCCGGTCCTCGCCCGCCGCGGCGGAGAGTTCGGACAGTCGGGGGCCGAGGATGAAGCGCCCCTGCATGTCCCTGGTGACCAGACGGTGGTGTTCGAGTGCGACGGCGAGCCGGTGGGCGGTGGGGCGCGCCAGGCCGGTGGCGGCGACCAGCCCCGCCAACGTGGCGGGGCCCGACTCCAGTGCGCTCAGCACCAGAGCGGCCTTGTCGAGAACGCCGACGCCGCTAGAGTTGTCCATGCGATAAGACTGCAGTCTCATTCCGCGAGACGCAAGTTCAATCTTCCGGGAAAAGCGCCACTCTGGAGGCAGCAGCCCGGGAGACATCCAGGATGTGGCCTCGTCCGAGTGTCCGCATCGTGGACAGCGATCCGGCGTGCAGGTCCGCGGACGCGCCCCGCTCCGGGCGGCGGACGCTTTGACCCCGATGACACGAGAAGGCCGGCAACGCGGCCGGCTGGAGGGATTCCGATGGGACGGACACTCGCTGAGAAGGTCTGGGACGACCACGTCGTGCGGCGCGCGGAAGGCGAGCCCGACCTCCTGTTCATCGACCTGCACCTGCTCCACGAGGTGACCAGCCCGCAGGCCTTCGACGGCCTCCGGCTGGCCGGTCGCAAGGTCCGCCGCACCGACCTGACCATCGCGACCGAGGACCACAACACCCCCACCCTGGACATCGACAAGCCGATCGCCGACCCGGTCTCCCGGGTCCAGCTGGAGACCCTGCGGCGCAACGCGGCCGAGTTCGGCGTGCGCATCCACTCGCTCGGCGACGTCGAGCAGGGCGTGGTGCACGTGGTCGGCCCGCAGCTCGGCCTGACCCAGCCCGGCACCACGGTGGTCTGCGGCGACTCCCACACCTCCACCCACGGCGCCTTCGGCGCGCTGGCGTTCGGCATCGGCACCAGCCAGGTCGAGCACGTGCTGGCCACCCAGACCCTGCCGCTCGCGCCGTTCCGGACCATGGCGATCACCGTCGAGGGCGAACTGCCCGAGGGCGTCACCGCCAAGGACCTGATCCTGGCCGTCATCGCCAGGATCGGCACCGGCGGCGGCCAGGGCTACGTCCTGGAGTACCGCGGCTCGGCGATCCGGAGCCTGTCGATGGAAGCCCGGATGACCGTCTGCAACATGTCCATCGAGGCCGGCGCCCGGGCCGGCATGATCGCCCCGGACGACACCACCTTCGCCTACCTGGAGGGCCGCCCGCACGCCCCGAAGGGCGAGGACTGGGACGCCGCAGTCGCGTACTGGCGGACCCTGGCCACCGACGAGGACGCCGTCTTCGACCACGAGGTCTTCATCGACGCGAACGAGCTGACCCCGTTCGTCACCTGGGGCACCAACCCCGGCCAGGGCGCCCCGCTCGGCGCCGAGGTGCCGGACCCGGCGGACTTCGCCGACCCGCAGGAGCGCCTGGCCGCCGAGAACGCCCTGGCCTACATGGGCCTGGTGCCCGGCACCCCGCTGCGCGAGGTCGCCGTCGACGCCGTCTTCGTCGGCTCCTGCACCAACGGGCGGATCGAGGACCTGCGCGCCGCGGCCGCCGTCCTGGAGGGCCGCAAGGTCGCGGACGGCGTGCGGATGCTGGTCGTCCCCGGGTCCGTCCGGGTCGCGCTGCAGGCCGTCGAGGAGGGCCTGGACAAGGTGTTCACCGCCGCCGGTGCCGAATGGCGGCACGCCGGCTGCTCGATGTGCCTCGGCATGAACCCCGACCAGCTGGCCCCCGGCGAGCGCTGCGCCTCCACCTCGAACCGCAACTTCGAGGGCCGGCAGGGCAAGGGCGGCCGCACCCATCTGGTCTCCCCGCAGGTCGCCGCGGCGACCGCCGTCCTGGGCCGTCTGGCCGCACCGTCCGACCTGAGCGCCAACGTGGCTGTGGAGGCCTGAGAACCATGGAGAAGTTCACCACCCACACCGGCCGGGCCGTCCCGCTGCGCCGCAGCAACGTGGACACCGACCAGATCATCCCCGCCCACTGGCTCAAGAAGGTCACCCGATCCGGTTTCGAGGGCGGGCTGTTCGAAGCCTGGCGCCGGGACGAGGCGTTCATCCTCAACCGGCCCGAGCGGCAGGGCGCCACCGTCCTGGTGGCCGGCCCCGAGTTCGGCACCGGCTCCTCGCGCGAGCACGCCGTCTGGGCGCTGCAGAACTACGGCTTCCACGCGGTGATCTCCAGCCGCTTCGCGGACATCTTCCGCGGCAACTCCCTGAAGAACGGCCTGCTGACGGTCGTCCTGCCGCAGGAGGCCGTGGAACGACTCTGGGTGCTCACCGAGAGTAACCCTTCGGCCGAGATCACCGTTGATCTGGAGAACCGCGAAGTGCGGGCCGAAGGCGTCACGGAGAGCTTCGAACTGGACGACAACGTCCGGTGGAGGCTGCTCAACGGCCTGGACGACATCAGCATCACGCTGCGGAACGAGGACGAGATCGCGGCCTTCGAGGCGAGCCGCCCCGCGTTCAAACCCCGTACCCTGCCCGTGGTCTGAGTTCCGTTCAGATCCGTCATTCCGACGATCCGCCGGATGGCCCGCGTCCCCCTCGGGGGGGCCGGGCCATCCGGCGTTCCGGACCATGAGTTACCACCGGGCCCTTCCCCGGATTGCCCATTCGGCTTTGCCGAACAGGGGCCCGCGCAAGTACAACTACGGGTAGATGGCACAATCAGTACATGCACCGGCACCACGAACCTCCGTACGCGGGCGGCGAACCCGCGTCCGAGGACTCCGGGGGCCGGCGATCCGAACGCCGAATTGACGATCGGCCGGACGTCACCTCCGCGCCAGCTGAGGGATCGGACGACCAGGAAGTCGCAGCGCTCTACGCGCTCGTGGCCGAGCGGTTGAAGCAAGCTCACGCCCGCGTGCATGCGCTGAACGTGTCTGCCGATGCAAAGACCGCTCTCACCCGTCAACTGCTCATCGTCACCGAGACCGCCAAGCGCGATCTTCCGGAGGCGGCACGGCGGTTGAGTCGCTTTGTACATGACCTCGACGAGGGGCTCCCGCCGCTCCGCTGAGGTCGCCGACGCGCAAATCCATTGCGACACTAGGGTGATTCGCGCGTTTGGTAATTGAAAGTCCGCAGATACATACCTAACGTGCGAAAAGAACGGATGGAATCATCCGGCGCCCGTTTCCGAAGGGGAAGACGTGAACAAGGCTCAGCTTGTCGAAGCGGTGGCCGAGCAGCTGGGCGGTCGCAAGGCTGCCGCAGAGGCCGTCGACGCAGTGCTCGACACCATGGTCCGTGCCGTTGTGGCCGGTGACCGGGTTTCGGTCACCGGGTTCGGCACCTTCGAGAAGGTGGAGCGCTCCGCGCGCTTCGCCCGCAACCCGCAGACCGGCGAGCGGGTCAAGGTCAAGAAGACCGCCGTCCCGCGCTTCCGCCCTGGCCAGGGCTTCAAGGACCTGGTCAGCGGCAGCAAGAAGCTGCCGAAGGAAGGCCCCTCGGTGAAGAAGGCCCCCAAGGGCTCGCTCACCCCGGGCAAGAGCGGCGTCGCCGCCACCCCGGCCGCCAAGCGCGCCGCCACCAAGCGTGCCGCCGCCGCTGCCGCCACCCCGGCCGCGACCAAGAAGACCGCCGCCAAGAAGGCGACGACCACGGCCGCCGCCAAGAAGACCACCACGGCCGCCGCCGCCAAGAAGGCGACCGCGACCAAGAAGACCACCGCCGCCGCCGCGAAGAAGACCACCACGGCCGCCGCGACCAAGAAGACGGCCGCCGCCAAGAAGGCGACGACCACGGCCGCCGCCAAGAAGACCACGGCCACCGCCGCCAAGAAGGCGACCGCCACGGCCAAGAAGACGGCGCCGGCGAAGAAGACCGCCACCCGCAAGACCACCGCGCGCAAGACCTCGGCCAAGTAAGGTCCCGCGCGGGCTCGTCCCCCGGACGGCCTTCGGCTGGAGAGCCGCGGCAACCCCCTTTTCCGCGACGGCGGAGACCGGGCGCCGCGGCTCTTTCGGTTTCCGGGCGCTCGGTCAGGAATTCGACGCCCGGCGGCCCCGGCCGTCGCCGGGGCGGGCGGCTACTGCTCGGCGGGGTCGGGGAAGGTCTGCAGCGTCACGAAGACCACCCGGCGGGCCTCGCCGGTGCCCTCGGTGCGGATGCGCACCCGCTGGCCGGGGCGCAGCAGCCGCAGGCCGCCGGCGTCGAAGGCGGCCGCGTCGAACGGCACCGGGGTCCCGTCGTCGAGCAGCACGGAGCCGGCCCGGGTGGCGGGGTCGAAGGTGAACGCGGTGGCCTGCATGCGAGCAGCATAGCGATCAGGGGGTCGCGCCCGGCCGCTCGGGCGCGCCGTCAGGAACGGCCCAGGCGTGCGAACAGGGCACTGGTGTGCGGGCCGAGGCCGAGGGCCGCCGCCTCGCCGAGGTCCGTTCCGGTGTCGACGTCCCGGCGCACCGACTCGACGCCCGCCAGGCGCAGTTCGAGCGCCCCGCCGGCCGCGTGCCGGGCCCGGGAGCCGTCCCCGAAGGCGGGGGAGAGCGGCCGTCCGGGCGTGCAGGCGAGCAGGGTGGTGCCGAGGCCCGGGGAGTCCGGCAGGAAGGCCCGGCCGTCCGCCGGCACCGCGCCCAGCACCCGGGCGAGTTCGGCCGGGCGCAGGGCCGGCAGGTCCGCCGACAGGACGGCCAGCGGGGCGTGCGGGGCCAGCCGCCGGGCGGCCGAGGCGCCGTGCGCCAGCGCCGTGTTGAGGCCGCCACCGGGCTCGTCGGCGACCACCAGGGCACCCAGCCCGGCCAGCCGCTCGCCGGCCGTCGCGTCCCGGGTGACCACCAGGACGCGGGCGACGCCCGGGGTGGCCAGCGCGGCGCGGACGGTGTCCAGCGCGAAGGAGAGTGCCAGGCCGGCCCGGTGCGGGCCGGCGTACGGGGCCAGTCTGCTCTTCGCCGTCGCGAGCGGTTTGAGCGGCAGTACCACCGACCAGTCGGCGGCGGGTGCGGCGGGCGTGACGGGCCCGCTGGGGCGTACGGTGTCCTGGGTCATCGGCGTCATTGTGACGCCGGTCCCGGAACCCTCGCCAGGCCGTCCGAGCTGTGCGGACGTGCGTTTGATCACGACCGCCGCGCGGGTTGGCGCGGCCGCTCGACAGCCGGTGAGCAGGCGGGCGAGACTGTTCCGCGCCCGGCACCCGGGCACCGGTCGCTCCGGTGCGGAGGCCGGGAGGCTACGACCGCGGCACCCCACGTGCCGCATGTGATGAGAAGGAGCCTGGGGTGGCCCGCCGCTCGTACGCCAAGTTCGGCAACGCCGACTACGGCATCTGGTACCGCTTCGCGGCCGTGCTGGTGAAACCGGTGACGACCGCCCTGGTGAAGCCCGACTGGCGGGGCTGGGAGCACCTTCCCGAGAAGGGCGGCTTCATCGCCGCGGTGAACCACAATTCGATCATCGACCCGGTGATCTATGCCCACTGGCAGTACAACAGTGGACGCCCGCCGCGCATTCTCGGCAAGTCCTCGCTGTTCTCGATTCCGTTCATCGGATTCATGCTGCGCAAGACCGGTCAGATTCCGGTGTTCCGCGAGTCCACCGACGCCGCGCAGGCCTTCCGGGCCGCGATCGACGCCGTCAACGGCGGCCAGTGCGTGCAGTTCTACCCCGAGGGCACGCTCACCCGGGACCCGGACCTGTGGCCGATGACCGGCAAGAGCGGTGTCGCCCGGGTCGCGCTGATGACCGGCGCGCCCGTCATCCCGGTCGCGCACTGGGGTGCGCACGAGATCATCCCCCCGTACGGCCGAGCCGGTTACGGGAAGGGCAAGTTCAACCTCTTCCCGCGCCACCGGGTCGTGGTCGCGGCCGGCCCCGCGGTCGACCTGAGCAAGTACCGCGGCCAGGAGCTGACCGCCCAGGTGCTGGCCGACGCCACCGAGGACATCATGTCGGCGATCACCGAGGTGCTCGCCGACATCCGCGGCGAGCGACCGCCCGCCGAGCGCTACGACATGCGCAAGGCGGCCCGGCAGCGGGCCGCCGCGGCGCTCGCCGAGCGGCGCCGCGCCAAGGGCGAGAAGCCCGCCGACTCGGGTGAGGAGACCGGCCGGTGAGCCGCTGCGCAGTGATGGGGACCGGCTCCTGGGGCACCGCCTTCGCGATGGTGCTCGCCGACGCCGGCAGCGAGGTGGTGCTGTGGGCCCGCCGGCAGGAACTCGCCGACGCCGTCAACAGCACGCACGAGAACCCGGACTACCTGCCGGGCGTCCGGCTGCCCGACTCGGTGCGGGCCACCACCGACGCCGCCGAGGCGCTGGCCGGCGCCGACTTCGCGGTGCTCGTGGTGCCCTCGCAGACGCTGCGCGACAACCTGGCCGCGTGGACGCCGCTGATCGAGCCGCAGACCGTGCTGGTGAGCCTGATGAAGGGCATCGAACTCGGCACCGCCAAGCGGATGAGCGAGGTGATCGAGGAGGTCACCAAGGTCGGCCCGGAGCGGGTCGCGGTGGTCAGCGGGCCCAACCTGGCCAAGGAGATCGCCAACAAGCAGCCCGCCGCCAGCGTGGTCGCCTGCGCCGACGAGGCGGTCGCCAAGCGGCTCCAGGCGGCCTGCCACACGCCGTACTTCCGCCCGTACACCAACACCGACGTGATCGGCTGCGAACTCGGCGGCGCGGTCAAGAACGTGATCGGCCTGGCGGTCGGCATGGCGGCCGGCATGGGGCTCGGCGACAACACCAAGGCGACGCTGATCACCCGCGGGCTGGCCGAGACCACCCGGCTCGGCGAGGTGCTGGGCGCCGACCCGCACACCTTCGCGGGGCTCGCCGGGATGGGCGACCTGGTCGCCACCTGCTCCTCGCCGCTGTCGCGCAACAACACCTTCGGGATGAACCTCGGCCGGGGCATGTCGCTGGCCGAGACCATCGCGGCGACCCGGCAGACCGCGGAGGGCGTCAAGTCCTGCGAGTCGGTGCTCGATCTGGCCCGGCGCAGCGGCGTCGACATGCCGATCGTCGAGGCCGTGGTGGACGTGGTGCACAACGGGCGGCCGACCCAGGAGGCGCTGCGGGCGCTGATGTCGCGCTCGGCGAAGGCGGAGCGGCGCTGAACTCCCGCCGGGTCGGGGATCCGTCGTGCGGCGTGTCTTCGGAAAGCCGTTGACTTCCCGGAAACACGTCGCACGGTAGTCTCAAACCCGATATGAGCATCGAACAGTCCTCCCCGAACCCGTCCGCCCGCAAGCCGCGCGTCGCGCTGGTCTTCGGCGGCCGCAGCTCCGAGCACGCCATCTCGGTCTCCACCGCGGGCAGCGTGCTCAAGTCGATCGACCGCGACAGGTACGACGTGCTGCCGATCGGCATCACGCACGAGGGCCGCTGGGCGCTGGTCAGCGACGAGCCGGCCCGGATGGCCATCACCGACGGCAAGCTGCCGGACGTCGCCAACGTCGCCGAGGCCGTCGCCGGGCAGGTCGCGCTGCCGGTCTCGCCGGGCAGCCGCGAGGTGGTCCTCAGCGAGCCGGGAAGCGCCCCCAAGGCCCTCGGCGACGTCGACGTCGTGTTCCCGCTGCTGCACGGCCCCTGGGGCGAGGACGGCACCCTCCAGGGCCTGCTGGAGCTCTCCGGCGTGCCCTACGTCGGCAACGGCGTGCTGGCCAGCGCGGCCGGCATGGACAAGGAGTTCGCCAAGCGGATCCTCGCCTCGCACGGGCTGGGCGTCGGCCACTACACGATCGTGCGGCCGCGCGACTGGGAGACCGAGCAGGGCCGCGCCGCCGTGCGCGAGCGGGCCGCCGGGCTGGGCCTGCCGCTGTTCGTGAAGCCCTGCCGGGCCGGCTCCAGCATCGGCATCACCAAGGTCAAGGACCTGGCCGAGCTGGACGCCGCGATCGAGGAGGCCCGCCGGCACGACCCCAAGCTGATCATCGAGGCCGGCGTGTCCGGCCGCGAGATCGAGTGCGGGGTGCTGGAGTTCGAGGACGGCCCGCGGGCCAGCGTGCCGGCCGAGGTGCTGGTCGGCGAGGGCTTCGACTTCTACGACTTCGAGGCCAAGTACATCGACTCCTCCGAGGTGCGGATCCCGGCGGCCCTGACCGCCGAGGAGACCGCCGAGATCCAGCGCCAGGCGGTGGCCGCGTTCGAGGCCTTCGGCTGCGAGGGGCTGGCCCGGGTGGACTTCTTCCTGCTGGAGGACGGCACCTGGATGATCAACGAGATCAACACCATGCCCGGCTTCACCCCGATCTCGGCCTACCCGAAGATGTGGGAGGCCAGCGGGGTCTCGTACCCGGAGCTGATCGACCGGCTGCTGCAGACCGCGCTGCGGCGCTCCACCGGCCTGCGCTAGCGGACACCCGTACGGCGAAGGGCGGGCCGGAGAGTTCCGGCCCGCCCGTTGCCACTGGCCCGCTCGGTCAGCCCGGTCAGCCCGGGATGTTCGCCTTGACCACCGGGGTCAGCGCGGCGGCCGGGTCGAAGGGGTTCTGCGCGGCGCCCTTCGGGACGGTGACCTCGACGTAGGCGGCCCGCATGGTCGTCACGAAGCGGTAGCCGCCGTCGTCGAGCTTCTGCGACCACCAGGTGACGTCGTCGACCGTCGGGGACCAGTCCGCGGCGTGCTCGCCGTTCAGCTCCTCCGGCCGCTCGATGCCGCAGCGCAGCACCGTCCGGGGCGAATCGCCCCAGGCGGCGACGTACGGCGAGGCGGGCGAGAGGTCCTGGCGGGGCTTGCCCAGCAGGTCCTGCGGCAGGGCGGCCGCGAGTGCCCGGCAGTGTTCGGCCGCCCTCCCGGTGGGCTTGGGTGCCTCGACCTCCGAGGCGGCCGAACTCCAGCTGTTGACCATCAGCACGACCGCGCCGGTCAGCGCGGCCGGCAGGGCCAGCCAGCGGACCGGCGCGGGAACGGCGCCCAGCGCCTTGGGAATGCGGGATTCTCGGGCCACCCGCCGATGGTAGCCGGGCCTTACAGGTTGACCACCGGACAGGTGAGGGTGCGGGTGATGCCCTCGACCTTCTGGACCTTCGCCACCACCATGCGGCCGAGGTCGTCGATGGTGTCCGCCTCGGCCTTGACGATCACGTCGTACGGACCGGTGACGTCCTCGGCGGTGATCACGCCCTTGATCGCGGAGATGGTCTCCGCGACAGCGGTGGCCTTGCCCACCTCGGTCTGGATCAGGATGTACGCCTGTACCACGGGGACCTCCGGGGGCCGGTTGCGGGGATCGCCGCCGTGATCACCCGGCCGGGCATGAGGTCGGGATCGGGCTCACCGGCAGTCTGATCACCACGCTACCGCGCAGCGGGCCGGGGAGGGAGACCCGCGCGCCCCCGAAGGGCGTACGCTGCGCGCGGGGGAGCGCGACGGGGGTCGATTTCGGACGAGAACGCGAGAGGACGGCAGATGCAGGGGACCGTGGGCGAGCTGGGCGAGTTCGGCCTCATCAGGGAGCTGACCGCCCGGGTACCGCTCACCGACGCGGTCGACCTCGGCCCGGGTGACGACGCCGCGGTGGTGAAGGCTCCGGACGGCCGGGTGGTGGCCACCACCGATGTCCTGATCGAGAACCGGCACTTCCGCCGGGACTGGTCGACCGCCTACGACGTGGGCCGCAAGGCCGCCGCACAGAACCTCGCCGACGTGGCCGCGATGGGCGCGGTGCCGACCGCGATACTGCTCGGGCTGGTCGCCCCGGCCGACCTGCCGACCACCTGGGCGACCGAGCTGATGGACGGGCTGCGCGACGAGTGCCAGGTCGCCGGGGCGACGGTGGTCGGCGGCGACGTGGTGCGCGGCGACACCATCACGCTGGCCATCACGGCGCTCGGCGACCTCCAGGGGCGCGCGGCGGTGAAGCGCTCCGGCGCGCAGGTCGGTGACGTGGTCGCGGTGACCGGCTGGCTGGGCTGGTCGGCGGCCGGACTGACCGTGCTGCAGCGCGGCTTCCGTTCCCCGCGGGCCTTCGTCGAGGCGCACCGCCGGCCCGAGCCGCCGTACCACGCGGGCCCGGCCGCCGCCGAGTTGGGCGCGACCTCGATGATCGACGTGAGCGACGGGCTGGTCGCCGACCTCGGCCACGTGGCCCGGGCCAGCGAGGTGGACATCGACCTGAAGGCCGCCGACTTCGACGTCCCGGCGCAGATGGCCGACATCGGGCAGGCGGTCGGGGTCGACCCGCTGGTGTGGGTGCTCTCCGGCGGGGAGGACCACGCGATCGTGGCGACCTTCCCGCGCGGGGTCCAACTCCCCGCCCGCTGGCGGGTGGTGGGCGAGGTCATCGGCCGCCCGACCGGCCGCCGCAGCGGCCGGGTGACGGTGGACGGCGCGCCCTGGGACCGGGTCGGCGGGTGGGACCACTTCGCCGAGTGAGCCGAGTGAGCCGAGCGGGCCGAGCGGGCCGAGCGGGCCGGACGCGGGGCGGCGCAGGGCGCCGCGGGCGCGGACTGACGTACGGAGTACGGCCGATGGGCGGTGGACGCCGGTACGGCACGTGACGCTCCGGGCGTGCGCGGGACGGGCTTCACGGATGCGTTGTGCGTAGGCTTGCGGCATCCGAGCCCGCCCGCCGTCCGGCGCGGGTGGGCCGAACCACTGCGAGCGGAGCCCGCCACACATGCGCATCGGTGTCCTGACCAGCGGCGGCGACTGCCCCGGCCTGAACGCGGTCATCCGCTCGGTGGTGCACCGGGGCACCGACGTGCACGGAGACGAGATCGTCGGCATCGAGGACGGCTTCCTCGGCCTGATCGAGGGCCGCGCCCGGCCGGTGTCGCACGACGACGTCACCGGCCTGCTCACCCTCGGCGGCACGATCCTCGGCTCGGCCCGGGTGCGGCGCGAGCGGATCGCCTGGGCGGTGGACAACGCGAAGGTGCTCGCCCGCGACATCGGCATCGACGCACTGATCGCGATCGGCGGCGAGGGGACGCTGACCGCGGCCAAGCTGTTCAGCGACGCCGGCCTGCCGGTGGTCGGCGTGCCCAAGACCATCGACAACGACATCGACGCCACCGACGTCACCTTCGGCTTCGACACCGCGGTGCACGTCGCGACCGAGGCGATCGACCGGCTGAAGACCACCGCCGAGTCCCACCAGCGCGTCATGGTCGTCGAGTTGATGGGCCGGCACACCGGCTGGATCACCCTCACCGCGGGCATGGCCGGCGGCGCCCACGGCATCCTGATCCCGGAGAAGCCCTTCGACATCGAGGCGGTCGCCCGGATAATCGAGGACCGCTTCGCGCGCGGCAAGAAGTTCGCCATCATCGCCGTCGCCGAGGGCGCGGCACCCGTTCCCGGCACCATGCGCTTCGACCACGGCGACGTCGACCAGTACGGCCACCGGACCTTCGGCGGGATCGGCAACCGGCTCGCCCACGAGCTGGAGAACCTGCTCGGCAAGGAGGCCCGCCCGGTCATCCTCGGCCACGTCCAGCGCGGCGGCACCCCGACCGCCCGGGACCGGGTGCTCGCCACCCGCTTCGGCTGGCACGCGGTGGAGGCCGTCCACCAGGGCGCGTTCGGGCACTTCACCGCGCTGCGCCGGACCGGCATCGAGCTGCTGCCGATCGGCGACGCGGTGACCAGGCTGAAGACCGTACCGGAGGACCGCTGGGCGGAGTCCGAGGCGGTGCTCTGAGCCCGCGCGGGTAGGTTGGGGCCCATGTCTTCGACCGTTCCTCCCCGCGTGCTCACCATCGCCGGCTCCGACTCCGGCGGCGGCGCCGGCATCCAGGCCGACCTCAAGGCGATGCTCGCCCTCGGCGTCCACGGCATGAGCGTGATCACCGCCGTCACCGCGCAGAACTCGCTCGGCGTCCAGGGCTACTGGGAACTGCCCGCCGAGGCCGTCCGCGCGCAGTTCCGCAGCGTGGTCGACGACATCGGGGTGCAGGCCGTGAAGACCGGCATGCTGGCCTCGATCGAACTCGTCGAGACCGTCTCCGAACTGCTCGCCGGGGTGGACGCCCCGGTCGTGGTCGACCCGGTCGGCGTCTCCAAGCACGGCGACGCGCTGCTGGCCGCCGAGGCCGTGGCCACCGTCCGGGAGAAGCTGCTGCCGGTCGCCACCCTGGCCACGCCCAACCTGCACGAGGTGACGCAACTCACCGGCCGCACCGTCGAGGACGAGACGCAGATGCTGGACGCCGCCAAGGCGCTGCTCGACCTCGGCCCGCGCTGGGTGCTGGTCAAGGGCGGCCACCTGGCCGGCGAGGCCGCCGACCTGCTGTACGGCGGGCCGGGGGAGGAGCACTGGTACCGGGCGCCGCGCTACGACAACCGGCACACCCACGGCACCGGCTGCACGCTGGCCAGCGCGATCGCGGCCGGCCTGGCCAAGGGCGAGGCGCTGCCGGAGGCGGTCGGCTCGGCCAAGGAGTACATCACCGGCGCGATCGCCGGGGGCTTCGCCCTGGGCGCCGGGATCGGCCCGGTCGACCACGCCTGGCGCTGGCGCTGACGTTCACCGTGCCGGGCGGCTCCGCGGACCCGCCCGGCACGGACGGCGAGTTCACCGTCGCGGAGCGTGCCCGGCCACGGAAAACAGTGAAGCCGGTCCATCCGAGGATGAACCGGCTTCACTGGAGGACCGGCATGCCGGTCTGCGCGTCAGCGCGAGACCTTACCGGCCTTGATGCACGAGGTGCAGACGTTGAGCCGCTTCGGCGTCCGCCCAACCACAGCGCGCACCGTCTGGATGTTGGGGTTCCAACGACGGGAGGTACGGCGGTGCGAGTGGGAGATGCTGTTGCCGAAGCCCGGCCCCTTGCCGCAGACGTCGCAGTTGGCAGCCACAGGAGTCACTCCAAGACTTCAGATCATTTACGTTCGACAACCCCGGCGATCCAACGGAGCACTCGCGTGAACCGGATCGGATCGAGGGGTGCGCCCGGATTGTTCCGGGCAACCGGGAGAGCATACAACGCCTGCTCCCGTCCCACGAAACTACCATGACCGGCCGAGTGATCGCTCCGGGCCGCGGACCGGAGCGGCCCTCCCCGGCCCCCGATAACCTGCCGGTATCACCCCTCGATCACCCCATGCCGTTCACCCATGGGCCATCTCACCCATGGGCCACCGCGGCGTCCCGTCCGGAGGAGACCCGGTGCTGCACACGCTCGACGCCCCGGCCGTGCGCACCTGGTGCCAGCTCGCCCTGCGCGCGCTCGGCCAGGCGCGCGAGGAGATCGACGCGCTCAACGTGTACCCCGTCCCGGACGGCGACACCGGCACCAACCTGTACCTGACCGTCGAGTCCGCCGCCGCCGAGGTGGAGAGCCGCTTCGCCGACCCGGCCGCCCACCCGGCCCCCGGGCTGGCCGACACCGTCCGGGCGATGGCCCGCGGCGCGCTGGTCGGCGCCCGCGGCAACTCCGGGGTGATCCTCGCCCAGTGGCTGCGCGGCACCGCCGAGACGCTCGCCGAGGGCGGCGGCGCCGAACAGCTGCGGGCCGCCCTGCAGCGGGCCGCCGACTCCGCCTACCAGGCCGTCGCGGAGCCCGTCGAGGGCACCCTGCTGACCGTCGCCCGGGTCGCCGCCCGGGAGGCCGTCCGGGCCGGGGACGGGCTCGCGCAGGTCGCCGACACCGCCTACCGGGCCGCCCGGGACGCGCTGCGGCACACCCCCGAACAGCTCGCCGTGCTGGCCGAGAACGGCGTCGTGGACGCCGGCGGGCGCGGCCTGGTGGCCGTCCTCGGCGCGCTCGCCGACGCCGTCGCCGGGCAGCAGCCGATGGGGCCGGTCGCCCTGCGCGGGGACGTGGTGGCCGGCTGCGAGACGCACGTCCGCCCGCCCGGGCCCGGCCACCCCGCCTTCGAGGTCATCTACCTGCTGGACGCCCCCGACGAGGCCCTGCCCGCGCTGCGGACGCGGCTCGGCGCGCTCGGCGACTCCCTGGTGGTCGGCGGCGGCGACGGGCTGTGGAACGTCCACGTGCACGTCGACGACGCGGGCGCCGCCGTGGAGGCCGGCGTCGAGGCCGGGCGCCCCCACCAGATCCGGATCACCCACTTCGCCGAGGCCGCCGCCCGGGCCGGCACCGCCGCCGAGCGCGGCGAACGCGAGGAGCGCGCCCGCGCGGTGCTCTCCGTGGTCTCCGGCGAGGGCCTGGCCGACCTGTGCGAGCAGGCCGGCGCCGTCGTGCTGCACGCCGACCCGGACCGCCGCCCGGCCAGCGCCGAACTCGCCGCCGCCGTCCGCCGGTCCGCCGCCCGCGAGGTCGTCCTGCTGCTCAACGACCCCGAACTGCGCGCCGCCGCCGGGGCCGCCGCCGACCAGCTGCGCGAGGAGGGCGTGCGGATCGCCGTGCTGCCCACCCGCTCGCCGGTTCAGGGGCTCGCGGCGCTCGCCGTGCACGAGGGCGGCCGCCGCTTCGACGAGGACGTGGTCGCCATGACCTCCGCGGCCGGCGCCACCCGGTACGCCGAACTCGCCGTGGCCGAGGGGGAGTCCTGGACGATGGCCGGCGTCTGCCAGGCCGGGGACGTGCTCGGCCTGATCGACGGCGACGTCGCGGTGATCGGCAGCGGGCTGGAGGAGGTCGGCGCCAGCGTGCTGGAGCGGATGCTCGGCGCGGGCGGCGAACTCGTCACCCTCGTCCTCGGCGAGGGCGCCGACCGGGCGCTCGCCGACCGGCTGGTCGCGCACGTGCGGCACCGCCGGCCCGAGGTGGACGCGGTGGTCTTCCACGGCGGGCAGGAGTCGGCGCCGCTGCTCATCGGGGTGGAGTAGCCCGCCCCGGAGGCGGGTGCGCGGGCGGCAGCCCGTGGTTTGTCGGTGCGGTGGTGTAAACAGGGGCGTTGATGGGCGCTCTCGATGAACCACTGACCAAGCTGGTCGGCGACCGCACCGCGAAGGTGCTCGCCGACAGCCTCAAGCTGCGCACGGTCGGCGACCTGCTGCACCACTACCCGCGGCGCTACGTCGAGCGCGGCCAGCTCACCAGCCTGGACGAGCTGGAGATCGACGAGCACGTCACCGTGCTGGCCCGGATCGAGAAGGTCACCCTGATCCCGTTCCGCGGCCGCAAGGGCGACCGGCTGGAGGTCGTCGTCACCGACGGCCGCAGCCGGCTCTCGCTGGTCTTCTTCAACCAGGGCTGGCGGCAGAAGGAGCTCAAGGCCGGCGCCCAGGGCCTGTTCGCGGGCAAGGTCGGCGTCTTCAACCGCACCCGCCAGCTGGTCTCGCCGGACTACCAGCTCCTCGACGAGGACGCCGGGTCGGACGCCGCCAGGCAGTTCGCCGGCCGGCTCATCCCGGTGTACGGCGCCAGCGCGCAGATGCCCAGCTGGAAGCTGTCGCTCTGCGTCGAGATGGCCCTCGACTCGTACCTCGCCAAGGTCGGCGAGCCGCTGCCCGCCGAACTGCGCGAGCGGCACGAGCTGATCCCGCTGCCCGAGGCGCTGGAGCTGATCCACCGCCCGCGCGGCCACGCCGACCGCGAGCGCGCCCAGAGCCGGCTGCGCTGGGACGAGGCCTTCGTCCTGCAGGTCGCGCTCGCCCGGCGCCGGGCCGCCGACTCGGCCCTGCCCGCCAAGCCGCGCGAGGCCCGGGCCGGCGGCCTGCTGGACGCCTTCGACGCCCGGCTGCCGTTCACCCTCACCGAGGGCCAGCGGAAGGTCTCCGCCGAGATCGCCGCCGACCTGGCCACCGACCACCCGATGCACCGCCTGCTCCAGGGCGAGGTCGGCTCGGGCAAGACCCTGGTCGCGCTGCGCGCCATGCTCGCCGTGGTCGACGCGGGCGGCCAGGCCGTGCTGCTGGCGCCCACCGAGGTGCTCGCCCAGCAGCACCACCGCTCGATCGTCGAGATGATGGGCGACCTCGCCGAGGGCGGCATGCTCGGCGGCTCCGACCTCGGCACCCGGGTGGTGCTGCTGACCGGCTCGATGGGCGTGCCGGCCCGCCGCCAGGCGCTGCTCGACATGGCCTGCGGGGACGCCGGGATCGCGATCGGCACCCACGCGCTGATCGAGGACAAGGTGCAGTTCCAGGACCTCGGCCTGGTCGTGGTCGACGAGCAGCACCGCTTCGGCGTCGAGCAGCGGGACGCGCTGCGCGCCAAGGGCGAGCAGCCGCCGCACCTGCTGGTGATGACCGCGACGCCGATCCCGCGCACCGTCGCGATGACCGTCTTCGGGGACCTGGAGACCTCCGTCCTGGACCAGCTCCCGGCCGGCCGCTCGCCGATCTCCACCCACGTCGTCCCGGCGCTGGAGAAGCCCAACTTCCTCACCCGGGCCTGGGAGCGCGTCCGCGAGGAGGTCGGCAAGGGCCACCAGGCGTACGTGGTCTGCCCCCGGATCGGGGACGAGGAGCCGGCCGCCGACCCGAAGGCGAAGAAGAAGCGCAAGCCGGCCGAGGAGGACTTCGAGGACGTCGCCGACCTCGGCGCCGCGAGCGACGAACGGCGGCCCCCGCTCTCGGTGGTGGAGACGGCCGAGATGCTCCTGAAGGGCCCGCTGAGCGGCCTGCGGGTGGAGATCCTGCACGGCCGGCTGGCCCCGGAGGCCAAGGACGAGGTGATGCGCCGGTTCACGGCCGGCGAGGTCGACGTGCTGATCGCCACCACCGTCATCGAGGTCGGCGTCAACGTCCCCAACTCGACCGCGATGGTCATCATGGACGCCGACCGCTTCGGCGTCTCCCAACTCCACCAGCTGCGCGGCCGGGTGGGCCGCGGCAGCGCGCCGGGCCTGTGCCTGCTGGTCAGCGAGATGCCCGCCGGCAGCGCCGCCCGGGCCCGGCTGGACGCGGTGGCCGGGACGCTGGACGGCTTCGAGCTGTCCCGGATCGACCTCGAACAGCGCCGCGAGGGCGACGTGCTGGGCCAGGCGCAGTCCGGGGTGAAGTCCTCGCTCAAGGTGCTCTCGGTGCTGGAGGACGAGGAGGTCATCCTCACCGCCCGGACGGAGGCCACCCGGCTGGTCGCCGAGGACCCGGAACTGGCCGCGCACCCGGAGCTGCGCACCGCCCTGGACAGCCTGCTCGACGAGGACCGCGCGGCCTACATGGAGAAGGGCTGAGGGCTCTTCGGCCGGCCGGATTGTCAGACCCCCGGGAGAGAATGAAGGTGTTCAGGGCGCACCCCCAAGGTGCGTACCTGGCGCGACACTTGGGGGTCCTGCCATGGCATTCCGTCATCTCAACGAGCTCCCGCTGGGCGACAAGGTCTTCCGGATCGAACTCGCCAGCGACGACGACCGCGAGGTCACCCTCACCCTGACCGGCTGGCGCGAGGGGGCGGCCGCCGCGCCGCTCGCCTCGGGCAAGCTCCGCCTGCCGGTCGAGGACGTCGCCTCGCTGCGGATCGCGCTCAACCGCGCGCTGCGGGCGCTGGCGATCGTCGCCGACGTCTCCGAGCCCATCCCCGACCGCGACGTGCTGCGCGAGCTGTACCCCGGCCACGGCGCCCCCTGGGTGCCGCAGCACGAGGAGGAGCTGGTCCGGCGGTTCCACGAGGGCGAGACCGTCGCCCGGATCGCCGCCCGCTTCGGCCGCACGCCCGACTCCGTCCGCACCAAGCTGCGCGAGCTCGGGCACGACCCGCGCCGCCCCGAGTTCTGCCCGCCCGACGGCTGCCTGTCCTGGTCCCGCTACGCCTCGCCGGCCCTGCTCGGCGCCGCGATCCCGGCCCAGGGCGCGGGCTCCGAGGCGAGCTGACCACCCAGTGCGCGGCCGTGGCCCCCGCCGGACGACCGGCGGGGGCCACGGCCGTCGCCCGCCCCCTCGGCTCCGGGGCGGGCCCTCGCCCGGACGGCCCGGGTGCCGTCCGGTGACCGGGACGGCGGTGATCGGGACGGCGGTGATCGGGATAGCGTGGTCGGGCAGCGACGAAAGGACCTTCCACCACCATGACCCGCGTGATCGCCGGGGCGGCCGGCGGCCGCCGACTGGCCGTACCGCCCGGCCGGGGCACCCGCCCGACCTCCGACAAGGCCCGTGAGGCGATGTTCTCCACCCTGGAGGCGCTGCACGGCACCCTGCACGGGGCCCGGATGCTGGACCTGTTCGGCGGTTCGGGCGCGGTCGGCCTGGAGGCGCTGTCGCGCGGTGCCGGGCACGTCCTGCTGGTGGAGGCGGACGCCCAGGCGGCCCGGGTGATCCGCGAGAACGTCCGCACGATCGGCCTGCCGGGCGCCGAGGTCCGGGCGGCCAGGGCCGAGAAGGTGATCGCCGGGCCGGCCCCGGAGACCCCGTACGACCTGGTGTTCCTCGACCCGCCGTACGCCGTGACGGACGAGGAGCTGCGCGAGATGCTGATCACACTCCTCGCTGGGGACTGGCTCGCGGCGGACGCACTCGTCACCGTGGAGCGGAGCACCCGCGGGGGAGCGTTCGGCTGGCCCGAGGGTTTCGAGGAGTTGCGCTCCCGCCGCTACGGCGAGGGCACGCTCTGGTACGGTCGCGCCGCCACCGCGGCCGGCGATCAGGAGTAGCGGGCCGCGGCCCGCCGTAGCCGTCACCCCACGAGGGAGCACACACGCCATGCGTCGAGCCGTCTGTCCCGGTTCGTTCGACCCGATCCACAACGGCCACCTCGACATCGTCGAGCGCGCGTCGAAGCTGTACGACGTGGTGCATGTCGCGGTCCTGGTGAACCCGAACAAGCAGGGCATGTTCAGCATCGCGGAGCGGATCGGCCTGATCGAGGAGGTCACCGCGGACTTCGGCAACGTGGTGGTCGAGTCGCACCAGGGCCTGCTGGTGGACTACTGCCGCGAGCGCGGGATCCCGGCGATCGTCAAGGGCCTGCGCGCGGTCAGCGACTTCGACTACGAGCTGCAGATGGCGCACATGAACAACGGCCTGACGGGCGTGGAGACGCTGTTCCTGCCGACCTCGCCGACCTACAGCTTCCTCTCCTCGACGCTGGCCAAGGAGGTCGCCTCGTACGGCGGCGACGTCTCGCACCTGCTGCCGCCGACGGTGCACCGCCGGCTGGTCGAGCGGATCGCGGAGCGCAGGGCTCAGCAGTAGGCGCGATGCGCCGTTTTCTGCCGGTTCGTCACGGCTCGTCACGCGCCCGGGGGGCCGTGCCCGCTGCGGTGTTGTGACCTCGCCGCGTGCGGGCCGTACAGTCTGTACTCCTGCCCTGCGGTGAGGTCCACCGCGCCGGGCCTGCCTCCGCCGGAGAAGTCGGGCGGCACACGGAAAGACGAAGCCCCGTGGACGTGCAGAACCAGGTCGACGAGATCGTGGCGGTGGTCGAGAGCGCCCGCTCGATGCCCATGTCGGCCTCCTGCGTGGTGAACCGGGCCGAGCTGATCGGCCTGCTCAACGACCTCAAGGCGGCTCTGCCCGCCGAACTCGCCCAGGCCCAGTCGGTGATGGCCGACCACGGCCAGCTGGCGGCGGACGCCCAGGCGGAGGCCGACCGGATCATCCAGGGCGCGCACGCCGAGCGCGGCTCGCTGATCTCCGACACCGAGGTGGTGCGCCGCGCGCAGGCCGAGGCGGACCGGATCCTCGCCGAGGCCCGCGCCGAGGTCGAGGCCCAGCGCGCCGAGGCCGACGACTACGTGGACAGCAAGCTCGCCAACTTCGAGGTCGTGCTGACCAAGACGCTCGGCGCGGTCGGCCGCGGCCGGACCAAGCTGCGCGGCGACTCCGGCGTCTTCGAGACCGAGTACGACGGCGAGAGCGACGGCGAGGAGTTCCGGCCGCAGCGGATCAGCCCGAGCCCGGAGGTCGACGAGTACGTCGACGTGAAGCTCGCCACCCTGGAGACCGTGCTCGGCGCGACCCTGGAGGCGGTCGGCAAGGGCCGCGACAAGCTGCTCGGCAAGCGGCCGATCGACGATCTGGGCGCCTACCTGGCGGCCGCCGACGAGGCCCAGCAGGCCAAGGAGCGGGCCGAGGCGGTGGCCGCGGGCTTCGCCGAGGACCCGGACGGCGCGGACATCGCCTGGTACCGCGAGGACGTCCCGCAGCAGCAGACCTGGCCGGAGCAGACCCCGGCCGCGGCCGGCTGGCAGGCCCCGGGCGCCGACCAGTACGCGGCCGCCCAGCAGGGCGGTCAGCAGCCGGGCGTCCAGTACGCCGAGGTGTACGGCGGGGGCTTCGACCCGGCGGCCGGCCACGGCGACCCGTACCAGGCCCAGTGGGCCCAGCAGCAGGGCGGCTACCCGCAGCAGCAGGACTACCAGGGCCAGCAGCAGCACGACGGCTACGCCTACCCGCAGCAGCAGGGCGGCTACGCGGCCCAGCAGTACGACGGCTACGGCTACCAGCAGCAGCCCGCACAGCCCGCACAGCCCGCGCCGCCCCCGGCGCTGCCGCACCAGCAGCAGCAGGGGCTGGACGAGACCAGCTTCTTCGACACCAGCATGATCGACATGACCCGGCTCCGGGAGCTCGGCGGGCGCTGAGCGCCTTCGGCCGAGCCTCCCCGGGGTTCTCCCGGCAGGTCTCCCCGAGGTCCCCGAACGGGACCGAAGTTGGGCCTGGCGGGAGACTCGGGTAGTCTGACCACTCCGGCATCCCCATGTCCGGCTGTCGGCTTGCCCTCGCGGCGCCGAGTTACAGGCCGACCGACTGGGGGAGCCCTCGATCGATTCCCATGGAAGTCAGGACACCTTGAACCGCCTCGACCACCGCGACCCCCTCGTGTTCGACACACACGAGCTCGGTCGTCGTCCGGGCGCCATGCG
Organism: Kitasatospora sp. NPDC094028; assembly: GCF_049543595.1. Taxonomy (NCBI): domain Bacteria; kingdom Bacillati; phylum Actinomycetota; class Actinomycetes; order Kitasatosporales; family Streptomycetaceae; genus Kitasatospora; species Kitasatospora sp. NPDC094028. The sequence continues at coordinate 51,509 of NZ_JBMVFA010000030.1, forward strand.
CAAGGTGAACCGGACGCTGGAGGCCCCCGAGGGCCTGGGGATCATCGACGTGATCGGGGTCCCGGAGAAGAGCGAGATCGCGCTGGAGCTCCGCCTGGAGTCCGTGGTCGAGGGCGTGCTGGTCACCGGCACCGCCGAGGCCCGGGTCGAGGGCGAGTGCGTCCGGTGCCTGGAGCCCGTCGACTTCGACATCGACGTGGACTTCCAGGAGCTGTACTACTACCCGGAGTCCGACGAGCGCCACCGCGCCGGGACGGCCGGGGCCGAGGACCTCGACGAGGACTCGGAAGAAGAGACTTACCGCCTGGAGGGCGACTACTTCGACCTCCAGCCGGTGCTGCGTGACGCGGTGGTGCTCGCACTGCCGCTGCAGCCGGTGTGCCAGGAAGACTGCCTGGGCCTGTGCTCCGAGTGTGGAGCGCGCCTGAGCGACGACCCGACGCACCACCACGACGCCGCCGACCCCCGGTGGGCGGCTCTGCAGGGACTCTCCGCCGCCCCCGGCGACGAGGGTGACGGATCTAAGAACAGCGACACCCGTGAGGGTCTCGCCGAGAACCAGGAGAAGTAGCCGTGGCTGTTCCGAAGCGGAAGATGTCGCGCAGCAACACGCGCCACCGCCGGTCCAACTGGAAGGCCGTCGTTCCGGCCCTCGTGGCGTGCGACCGCTGCCACGAGCCGAAGCTGGGCCACATCGCGTGCCCGAGCTGCGGCACGTACAACCGTCGCCAGGTCCTCTCGGTCTGATCGGCGGGGTGTACGGATCGATGTCGGACGGTAACTCCACCCGCAAGGCATCCGCTGCCTCGAAGGGTTCTTCGGGCAACGGCAAGGCCGGCGGGCCGGCTTCGACCGAATACGACGTCCTGGAAGGGCGCCTCGGGTACACGCTCGAGCGCGCCCTTCTGGTGCGTGCCCTGACCCACCGCTCGTACGCGTACGAGAACGGTGGCCTGCCCACCAACGAGCGCCTGGAGTTCCTCGGCGATTCGGTGCTGGGCCTCGTGGTGACCGACACCCTCTACCGCGTCCACCCGGACGTCCCGGAGGGCACGCTCGCCAAGCTGCGCGCCGCGGTGGTCAACTCGCGCGCGCTCGCGGACGTCGGCCGGGGCCTCGAACTCGGCGCGTTCATCCGGCTCGGCAAGGGCGAGGAGGGCACCGGCGGCCGCGACAAGTCGTCGATCCTCGCCGACACCGTCGAGGCCGTGATCGGCGCCGTCTACCTGGACCGCGGTCTGGAGGCGGCGACCGAATTCGTCCACCGGCTGTTCGACCCGCTGATCGAGGAGTCCTCTCAGCTCGGCGCCGGCCTGGACTGGAAGACCAGCCTGCAGGAGCTCACCGCCTCGGTGGGCATCGGCGTGCCCGAGTACGTGGTCATGGAGTCCGGTCCGGACCACGAGAAGACCTTCACCGCGGCGGCCCGGGTGGCCGGCGAGGACTTCGGCAGTGGCGTCGGCCGCTCCAAGAAGGAAGCCGAGCAGAAGGCCGCCGAGAGCGCCTGGCGCGCGATCAAGGAGAAGTACGCCGACCGGCTGCCCGCGGGCAACTGATCGCGAAGTAGCCTGTCCTCCTGCCGGTTTCTTCTCGCAGGAGGACAGTTTCCGTGCCCGAACTCCCCGAGGTCGAGGTCGTCCGCCGTGGTCTGGCCAACTGGGTCGCCGGGCGGACGGTCGCCGAGGTCCAGGTGCTGCACCCGCGTGCGGTGCGCCGCCAGCCGGCCGGCGCCGCCGACTTCACGGCCCGGCTGACCGGCACCGTCCTCGGCGGCGCGCAGCGCCGCGGCAAGTACCTCTGGGTGCCGCTGAACGGTAGCGGGGCGGGATTCTCGCTGATCGGCCACCTCGGGATGAGCGGCCAACTCCTCGTCCAGGACCCGTCGGTGCCGGACGAGACCCACCTGCGCGTCCGGCTGCGCTTCACCGACGGCGGGCGCGAACTGCGCTTCGTCGACCAGCGGACCTTCGGCGGCCTGGCCGTCGAGGAGGCCGAGGACGGCGACCCGGAGGGCACGCCCGTCTCGATCGCGCACATCGCCCGCGACCCGCTCGACCCGCGCTTCGACGACGAGGCCTTCGCGGCCGCGCTGCGCGCCAAGCGCACCACGGTCAAGCGCGCGCTGCTCGACCAGACCCTGATCAGCGGCGTCGGCAACATCTACGCCGACGAGGCGCTGTGGCGCTCCAAGCTGCACTACGACCGCCCGACCGCCACCCTCACCCGCCCGCAGGCCGCCCTGCTGCTGGCCAACGCCCGCGAGGTGATGACCGCCGCGCTCGCGGTCGGCGGGACCAGCTTCGACAGCCTGTACGTGAACGTGAACGGCGAGAGCGGCTACTTCTCCCGCGACCTGGACGCCTACGGCCGCGAGCACGAGCCCTGCCGCCGCTGTGGCACCCCGATCCGCCGGGCCGCCTGGATGAACCGCTCCAGCTACTTCTGCCCCCGCTGCCAGCGCGTGCCGCGGATCCGCAACGGGGGCTGAAGTCGCCCGAGCCGCGCGCTACTTGTGCGCGAGTTCGGGGTGGTCGGCGGCCGACTCGGCGGGCCCGCCGTGGCTGTCCTGGCCGAAGTAGGCGACGCCGACCGCGGAGACCACCGCGAGCAGGAAGCCGACCACGCCGAGCCAGGTGAGGCCGGCCTTGGAGGAGTCGCCGAGCCAGATCACCCCGACCGCGCCGGGCAGCACCGTCTCGCCGACCACCAGCGCGGCCGTCGCGCCGTTCACCGAGCCGATCTGCAGCGCCACGGTGTGGATGTACATGCCGCCGAGCCCGCCGATCAGGACGGCGTACAGCGCCGGGTCGGAGAGCAGCGGGCCGAGCTCGAACGGGGAGACGCCGTTCAGGATGCGCACGCCGACGCCCAGCGCGCCGAAGCCGAAGCCGGAGAGCAGACCGGCCAGGATCGCGCCGTTGGTGCCCATTCGCCGCACCAGCAGGCTGCCGCCGACCAGCAGCAGAGTGATCGAGATCAGCAGCCACCAGTGGAAGGACATGTCGGCGTGGTGGCCGCCCTCGGGGCCGGCCGAGACGGCCAGCAGCACCAGCGCCGAGCACAGCACGCCGATCGAGAGCCACTCCAGCTGCTTGAGCCGGATGCCCAGCAGCTTGATGCTCAGCACCGCGGTGATCACCAGGTTGGCGCTGATGACGGTCTGGGAGAGGAACAGCGGCAGCAGCCGGGCGGCCAGCGCGCCCAGCGCGAAGCCGATCAGGTCGAGCACCGTGCCGATCATGAACTCCCAGGTCACGGCGGCCTTGGCGGTCGACGAGAGGCTGGGACCGCCGTGCTCGGTGGTCGAGGTGGTGACGCCCTTGGCGGCCTCCTCGCGGGCGGAACGGCGGGAACCGACGGCCTGCAGGACCGAGCCGGTGCCGTAGCAGGCGGAGGCCGCCACGGCGGTGACGAGGCCGATGATCACCGGGTGCTCCGATCGGGAGAAGGGTCAAGAACAGGTAATGGGCGACGAGTACGGGGACCACTATGCCCGGTCGCGCGGTACGGTCTGCACACACCCCGTACCGCCCCCGGACCGCCCCCGGACCGCTTCCGGCTCCGCGCCGGGCCCGCCGGGACGTACGTCCGGGAGCCCGTGCCGGTTCCCGGACCCCGGCCGCCTCAGGGGGGAATCGGGGAAACATCATCCCCGGGAAGGGGAGCCGCCCCGGCGGACGGCGGGGAATACCGTCATCACCAGTATGCGAAGGGTATGGCGTGCTTCGACGTCGCTCGCGGTAGCGTCTGGGGTTATGAGAACCCTTGCACGACGTACCCGGGGCGCCGGGCCACTTGCCCTGGTGGCGGCGCTGCTCGGGGTGATGCTCCTGCTGGCTCCCTCGGCCTCGGCCGCCGGCGGCCTGAGCGACGCCGCGGCCACCCTGAAGAAGGGGCAGGTCTACGTCGCCCCGCAGATGCTGGACCGCTTCAGCCAGGCCCAGGCCGACGCCCTGACCAAGAAGATCGAGAAGGCCGACAAGCCGATCTTCATCGCGGTCGTCCCCGACGCCGCCAACAAGGACTCCGTCCTCACCGACCTGCGCACCCTGGTGGGCATCGACGGCGTCTACGGCGTCTGGCGGGGCAACAGCGGCTTCATGGCCCGCTCCGACCGCGGCGCGATGAACGCCGGCGTCGCGGACCGGATCGCGGTCGCCGTCGGCCATGCCGACAAGGGTGACATCAACGCCACCCTGAACGACTTCGTCGACCAGGCCGCCCCGCAGACCAAGGGCACCGGGGTCAACCACAGCACCTCGATCGCCTGGGTGATCATCCCGGTCGTGCTGGTGGCACTGGCCGGTGCCGGCGTCTTCTTCCTCTTCCGCCGCGCCAAGAAGCGCAAGGAGGAGAAGGCCCGCGCCGAGCTGGAGCAGCTGCGCCGCGTCGTCGACGAGGACATCACCGCCTTCGGCACCGAGCTGGAGCGGCTCGACTTCAACCCGCGCGCGGCGGACGCCGACGACGCCCAGCGTGCCGACTACAGCAGCGCGCTGGACTCGTACGAGAAGTCCAAGCGGCTGATGGACGAGGCCAGGAAGCCCGAGGACGTCAAGCAGGTCACCGAGGCGATCGAGGACGGCCGGTTCCAGCTGGCCACCCTGGCCGCCCGGCGGGACAAGCGCCCGCTGCCCGAGCGCCGTCCTCCGTGCTTCATGGACCCGCGGCACGGCCCGTCGGTCAAGGACGTCGACTGGGCCCCGGCCGGCGGCTCCGCCCGCTCCGTCCCGGTCTGCCAGGCCGACGCCGACCGGGTCGCGGCCGGTCTCGACCCGGCGGTCCGCACCGTCGACACCGAGTACGGCCCGCAGCCGTACTGGAACGCCGGCCCGGCCTACGCGCCGTACGCGGGCGGGTACTACAGCGGCTTCGGCGGCGGCCTGCTGCCGGGCCTGCTGGTCGGCACCGTGCTCGGCTCGATGATGAGCACCCCGGCCTACGCCGCGGCGCCGATGATGGAGGGCCACCACGGCTACCAGGACCAGCACGAGGGCGGCGACTACACCGGCGCCGACTTCAACGCCGCGGACTTCAGCGGCAACGACTGGAGCGGCGGCGGCGACTTCGGTGGCGGCGGCGACGACTGGTGACCCGCTGATCCGAGCCTGACCGTACGGCCCCGCCGGTTCCTCCGGCGGGGCCGTACGCCGTCCGCGGGCGGGCCGGGCGAAGCGGTTTGAGAAGCCAACCCGGTGTGGCAGGCTGGCAGCGTGACCTACGACACCCCGACCGTCCGGCCCCCCTCCGCCGTCCCCGGGCGGCCCTGCTCGATGGCGGCGGCGCTGCAGGTGGTCGGCGAGAAGTGGGCGCTGCTGGCCGTCCGCGAGCTGTTCTTCGGAAACCACCGCTTCGACCGGATCGCCCGCAACACCGGCGCGCCCCGGGACCGGCTGACCGCGCGGCTGCGGGCCCTGGAGGAGGCGGGCGTGGTCGAGCGCCGCCCGTACAGCGAGCGGCCGCCGCGCTACGAGTACCACCTCACCGAGGCGGGCCGGGACCTCGCCCCGGTCGCGCAGGCGCTGCGCACGTGGGGCGACCGCTGGCTGGTGCCCGAGTCGCCGATGACCTTCTCGCACGTGCCCGAGGGCGGGGAGCCGCACCCGTACGAGCCGGTCTTCGTCTGCCGCACCTGCGGGCAGCGGGCCCGGCGCGGCGAACTGCACACCGAGGTCCACACCCCGGGCTGGGCGGTCGAGGGGCCGGTCGAGCCCTGACCGGGTCGCCGGGCCCGGGCCGGGTTAGGGTCGGGCCATGCACGGTCGCGAAGCCCACAGTGAGGAACCGGTCCGGGTCACCGCCTGGGTCCGGGGGAAGGTCCAGCAGGTCGGCTTCCGCTGGTGGACCAGGGCGCGGGCGCTGGAGATCGGCCTGACCGGTTACGCGAGCAACCTCGGCGACGGCCGGGTGCAGGTGGTGGCCGAGGGACAGGCCGCCGACTGCGAGCAACTGCTGGCGCTGCTGCGCGGCCCGGGCACCCCCGGGAACGTCAGCGGCGTGACGGAGATCTGGACGGCGGTCGGCGACGGCTACCCCGGCTTCGAGATCCGCTGACCGGCCCGGGGCCGGCCCGCCCGACCGGCCGCTGACCTGCGGGGGAGCGGTGCGGGGGCGGCCCGGGAGGGGCGCCGGTCGAATCCGTCCACAACTGCCGGTGTCATGAGGTTGCCATCCGGGCAGACTCGTGGTTGACTCCGCATCGACGATGATCCACGAGCACGAAGTGGACCGGCCCGAGACCGCCAGGCGTGACCACACCGCCAGGCAGGTGACAGGGGCGCGGTAGCGTGCGGTGATCGTGTTGACCCGTACCGTCTTTGGTGAGACGCTGGAAGCCCGCGCACACGACCGCGTTGTCCCGGTCGGCGCACGCCCCCGTGAGCCCAGCTCACGGTGGTTGCGCCGGGTGCCCAGACGGCACTTCCGGTGGCGGATCGCGCGTGCGTCCCCCTTCCCCCTAGACCTGTACCGTTCCGGTTCGGTCACTCAGCGTGGAGGACCATTCATCATGGCAAAGGCGCTTCTCGGGTACGTCGGCGGCCCCGACCCGCGAATGCTCTCCGAGATGCGACGGCTTCAGCAGCGCGTCCAGGACCTGGAGGCCGAGCTCCTTCGGATTCAGGCCGAGAACGACGCTCTCACCGCTGTCGCTGACGAGCACTCGCTGCTCAACAGCATCGATCTGGACCAGCGGGAGCCGGCTCTCACCTGAGCCCCGCCCCGGTCCACGCAGGTCGACGCCGCTGTGCACTGAGCCGCCCCGAAAGGGACGCAGCTTTGCAAGGGACGCCCGGATACGGCGTCCCTTCGTCGTGTCCGGGGGACGGGCGGGCCTCCCGCCGGGGATACAGTCGGTCCCTGTCGTGAGCGAACGAGGAGACCGGCCGCGTGCACCTGAAGAGTCTGACGCTGCGCGGGTTCAAGTCCTTCGCCTCCAGCACCACCCTGCGCTTCGAGCCGGGCATCACCTGCGTGGTCGGCCCGAACGGCTCCGGCAAGTCGAACGTCGTGGACGCGCTGTCCTGGGTGATGGGTGAGCAGGGCGCCAAGTCCCTGCGCGGCGGCAAGATGGAGGACGTCATCTTCGCCGGCACGAGCGGGCGCCCCCCGCTCGGCCGCGCCGAGGTCAGCCTCACCATCGACAACACCGACGGCGCCCTGCCGATCGAGTACGCCGAGGTGACCATCACCCGGACGATGTTCCGCAACGGCGGCAGCGAGTACGCGCTCAACGGCGAGACCTGTCGCCTGCTGGACATCCAGGAACTGCTCTCCGACTCCGGCATCGGCCGCGAGATGCACGTCATCGTCGGCCAGGGCCAGCTCGACTCCGTCCTGCACGCCGACCCGATGGGCCGGCGCGCCTTCATCGAGGAGGCCGCCGGCGTCCTCAAGCACCGCAGGCGCAAGGAGAAGGCGCTGCGGAAACTGGACGCGATGCAGGCCAACCTCAACCGGGTCCAGGACCTCGTCGGCGAACTGCGCCGCCAGCTCGGACCGCTCGGCCGGCAGGCCCGGATCGCCCGCCGGGCCGCCGGCATCCAGGCCGACCTGCGCGACGCCCGCCTGCGGCTGCTCGCCGACGACCTGCTGACCCTGCGCCGGGCCGTCGAGGCGGAGGTCGCCGACGAGCTGGCGCTGCGGCTGCGCCGCACCACCGTCGAACAGGAGCTGGCCCGCGCGGTGCAGCGGGAGTCGGTGCTGGAGGCGCAGGTCCAGCGGCTCGGCCCGAGCCTGGAGAGCGCCCGGCAGACCTGGTACCGGCTCTCCGCGCTCGCCGAACGCACCCGCGGCACCATCGGGCTGGCCGAGGCCCGGGCCCGGCACGCCGCCGCCGGAGGCGGGGCCGAGGAGCGGCGCGGCCGCGACCCCGAGGAACTGGAACGGGAGGCCGCCCGGGTCCGCGAGGAGGAGGCCGCGCTCGCCGAGGCACTGGAGGAGGCGCAGTACGCGCTGGCCGAGGCGGTCGAGCGCAGGAGCGAGCTGGAACGCGAACTGGCCGCCGAGGACCGCCGGTTGCGGGACGCCGCCCGGGCCATCGCGGACCGCCGCGAGGGCCTGGCCCGGCTCCAGGGGCAGGCCGCCGCCGCCCGGTCCAAGGCCGCCGCCGCCGAGGCCGAGATCGGCCGGCTCGCCGAGGCCCGGGACGAGGCGCTGCAGCGCGCCGAGGCCGCCCGGAACGAGTACGAGGAGCTGGACGCGCGGGTCGACGCCGGCTCCGGTACGAGCCTGGCCGAGACCGAGGCCGAGCATCGGACGGCCCGCGAACGGCTGGCCGGGCTGGAACGCGAACTGGCCGCCGCCCGCGAGGCGGCCGGCGCCGCCGAACGGGACCGGGCCGGGCTGACCGCCCGGCACGAGGCGCTGTCGCTCGGCCTGCGCCGCAAGGACGGCACCGGCGCCCTGCTGGACGCCGGGGAGCGGCTGACCGGCCTGCTCGGGCCGGCCGCCGCGCTGCTGCGGATCGAGGCCGGGCACGAGGTGCCGGTCGCCGCGGCGCTCGGCGCGGCCGCCGACGCGGTGGCCGTCGCCTCGCCCGCCGCGGCCGCCGAGGCGCTGCGGCTGCTGCGCGCCGAGGACGCCGGCCGGGCCGCGCTGCTGGTCGCCGGGGGACCGCCGGGCGGGGAGCTGCCGGGCGGGGAGCTGCCGGACGGGGCCCGGTGGGCGGCCGAACTGGTCGACGGGCCGGTCGAGTTGACCGCCGCGCTGCGGGGCCTGCTGGCCGGCGTCGCCGTCGTCGGCACGCTGGACGAGGCGCTGGCACTGGTCACCGGACACCCCGGGCTCGCCGCCGTCACCGCGGACGGCGACCGGCTGGGCGCCGGCTTCGCGCACGGTGGCTCCGGCGGCGCGCCGAGCCTGCTGGAGACCCGGGCGGCGGTGGACGAGGCGGCCCGGGCGATCGACGAACTCGCCGTCCGCTGCGCCGAGTCGGCCGACCGGCTGGCCGAACTCACCGAACGGCGAAGGGAGTCGGCCGCCGAGGTGGAGCGGCTCGCCGAACAGCGACGGCAGGCCGAGCGGGCGCGCGCCGAGTCCGCGGGCGCGCTCGGCCGGCTCGGCGGGCAGGCCCGCGCCGCCGCCGGCGAGGCCGAGCGGCTGTCCGCCGCCGCCGCGCGCGCCGAACAGGGCCTCGCCGAACTGCTCGCCACCGCCGAGGAACTGGCCGAACGGCTGGCCGTCGCCGAGGAGTCGGCCGAGGCGGGCGAGGACGAGCCGGACCGGGCCGAGCAGCAGCGCCTCGCCGAGGCCGCGAGCGCCGCCCGGCAGGCCGAGCTGGAAGCCCGGCTCGCCGTCCGCACCCACGAGGAGCGGGTCCGCGCGCTGGCCGGCCGGGCCGACCAGCTGGACCGGGCCGCCCGCGCCGAGCGCGAGGCCCGCGCCCGGGCGGCCGAGCGCCGCCGGCGGGCCGAGCACGACGCCGCGGTGGCGCACGCCGTCGCGGCCGGCGCCCGGCAGCTGCTGGCCTGCCTGGAGGTGTCGCTGTCCCGCGCGGACGCCGGGCGCGCGGCCGTCGAACAGGCCCGCACCGAGCGCGAGCAGGAGCTCAGGGAGCACCGCGAGCACGGGCGCGGCCTGAAGGAGGAGCTGGACAAGCTGGTTGACGCCGGGCACCGGGACGAGGTGCTGCGGGCCGAGAAGCGGTTGCGGATCGAGCAGCTGGAGGCCCGCGCGCTGGAGGAGTTCGGCATCGACGGCGGCGAGCTGCTGGCCTCGTACGGGCCGGAGCAGCCCGTGCCGCCCTCGACCCCGGGGGAGGGGGAGGGGCCCGGGGAGCCGTACCCGTACGTCCGGGCCGAGCAGGAGAAGCGGCTCAGGGCCGCCGAGAAGGCGTACCAGCAGCTCGGCAAGGTGAACCCGCTGGCGCTGGAGGAGTTCGCCGCGCTGGAGGAACGCCACAAGTTCCTCGCCGAGCAGCTGGACGACCTCAAGCGCAGCCGGCGCGACCTGTTGGACATCGTCCGGGACGTGGACGTGCGGGTCGAGCAGCTGTTCACCTCGGCCTACCACGACACCGCCGCCCAGTTCGAGGGCGTGTTCGCCCGGCTGTTCCCGGGCGGGGAGGGCCGGCTGGTGCTCACCGACCCGGACAACATGCTCACCACCGGGGTCGAGGTGGAGGCCCGGCCGCCGGGCAAGAAGGTCAAGCGGCTGTCGCTGCTCTCCGGCGGCGAGCGCTCGCTGACCGCGGTGGCGCTGCTGGTGGCGATCTTCAAGGCCCGGCCCAGCCCGTTCTACGTGATGGACGAGGTGGAGGCGGCGCTGGACGAGACCAACCTGCGCCGGCTGGTCGGGATCATGGAGGAGCTGCGGGAGAGCTCCCAGCTGATCGTGATCACCCACCAGAAGCTGACCATGGAGTCCGCCGACGCGCTGTACGGCGTGACCATGAAGGGCGACGGTATCTCGCAGGTGATCAGCCAGCGGCTTCGGGACGGGCGCCGGGAGCGGCCCCGAACGGTATCGGTGTAGAGCGGCGGCGGTCCATCCGGCGCTCGGTCACGGATACTGGTTGGCGTTATGGAATACGTGATCCTTGCCGTAGTCATCGCCGTGGTCGCCATCGGTGCGATCGCCGGCCTCGTCGTTTCCGGCAGACGACGCCAGCAACTGCCCCCGAAGTCGCAGGCGCCGGTCATCACGGCGCCCGGGACCACCCCGGCCGAGACCCGGGAGCCGCAGGTCGGCGAGGAGGCCGCGCCGCCGCGCGAGGAGCCCCGCCGCACCGTCGAGGAGGTCGAGCTCCCGGCGCCCGAGGCCGTCGAGGTCGAGGCCCCCGAGGAGGCCGAGGCCGCTCCCGCCGTCGAGGTCCCCGAGCCCACCGCCGGCCGGCTCGTCCGGCTGCGCTCCCGGCTCTCCCGTTCGCAGAACTCGCTCGGCAAGGGCCTGCTCTCGCTGCTCTCCCGCGAGCACCTCGACGAGGACACCTGGGAGGAGATCGAGGAGACCCTGCTCACCGCCGACGTCGGCGTCGCCCCGACCCAGGAGCTGGTCGAGCGGCTGCGCACCCGGGTCAAGGTGCTCGGCACCCGGACGCCGGACGGGCTGCGCGGCCTGCTGCGCGAGGAGCTGGTCGCGCTGGTCGGCACGGACGCCGACCGCACCGTCCACTCCACCAAGCACGAGGAGGGCCCGGCGGTGGTCCTGGTCGTCGGCGTCAACGGCGTCGGCAAGACCACCACCACCGGCAAGCTGGCCCGCGTCCTGGTCGCGGACGGCCGCACGGTGGTGCTCGGCGCGGCCGACACCTTCCGTGCCGCCGCCGCCGACCAGCTGCAGACCTGGGGCGAGCGGGTCGGCGCCCGGACCGTCCGAGGTCCGGAGGGCGGCGACCCGGCGTCGATCGCGTTCGACGCGGTCAAGGAGGGCATCGCCGAGGGCGCGGACACCGTGCTGATCGACACCGCCGGCCGACTGCACACCAAGACCGGCCTGATGGACGAGCTGGGCAAGGTCAAGCGGGTCGTCGAGAAGCACGGACCGGTGGACGAGGTGCTGCTGGTGCTGGACGCCACCACCGGCCAGAACGGGCTGATCCAGGCCCGGGTGTTCGCCGAGGTGGTCGACATCACCGGCATCGTGCTGACCAAGCTGGACGGCACCGCCAAGGGCGGCATCGTGATCGCGGTCCAGCGCGAGCTGGGCGTGCCGGTCAAGCTGGTCGGCCTGGGCGAGGGCGCGGACGACCTGGCGCCGTTCGAGCCGGGTGCGTTCGTGGACGCGCTGATCGGGGACTGAGGCTCCCCGTCGCTCGAAGGGTCCGCTCCCCGGGGGGCGGGCCCTTCGGCGTTTCAGGACACTGCCGCGCCGGAGGCGAGCGGGCGGGTCGCGAGGCTGGTCACGAGGCGATCCAGGCCGGCTCGGCGGTGCGCTCGCGGCTGCGGTGGCAGGCGTAGGCGAGGGTGCCCAGCAGCAGCCGGGCCTCGGGCGGGCAGCCGGCGTTGTCCCGGGTGGGGCGGCGCAGCCAGCGGACCGGGCCGAGGCCGCCGAGGACGGTGGGCGGGGCGGCGACGTAGCTGCCCTCGCCGTGGCAGGTGAGGTCGAGGGCGGCGTCGTCCCAGCCCATCCGGTACAGCAGGTCGGGCAGCCGGCGGGCGGTGCCGGCGGCGACCAGGAACTGCAGCCGGCCGGCGGGGGAGGCCAGCACCGGGCCGACCTGGGTGCCCATCCGCTCCAGCCGGACCAGCGCCTGCAGGCCGGCCTGCTCGGGGACGTCGAGGACGTCGAAGGCGCGGCCGGTGGGGAACAGCACCGAGCACTCGGCGCCGGTGGTGCGGGCCCGGCCCTCGGTGCCCGGGACGGGGTGCAGGCCGGGGGCGGCGCAGCGGGCGGCGCCGCAGGGACAGCGGGTCGGGGCGGTGGCGCCCGCGGCCGGCTCGCCGGTGGCGACGGCCCAGCCCCAGCGGCCGGTGTACTCCGCGGCGGCCTGGGACGCGGTGACCTTGGTGCGGCGGCGCACGCCCAGCGGTGCCAGGCGCAGGTGCCCCAGCCGAAGTTCGCCGAACAGGTTGTCCATGCCTCCCCCAACAGGTTCTCGTTGCCGGTGGTTACGGGATGGTGACTGTGTGTTGATTGTCCGTTGCGTGGTGCGTGGTGCGGCGGCGGCGCGCGCCACGCGGCGTGCGCCTGTTGCGGTGGTGTGCCTCGGGCGCCGCCTTGTGGGGGCGGCGCGGATGCCGGATCGTCGGGTGCGCGAGTCGGTCGCCGACCCGAGTGGTCGGTGAACTCGCCTGTGGCTGCGGTGGATTGCCGGGTCTGATCGGAGCTGCCGGGGTGCACCGGAGGACTTGGCGGCCCGCATATGCCGGACCGCTCGGAACTCCCAGTCAAGCGTGTGCCCCTTCGCTTCGGTTCACTCCCGGGGGTGGCGAAAGGTGGCGTTTCGCCAGGGCCGCTCCCGTCGGTGCCGCGCCGGGCGTTACGTTCAGCGTGCGGGTGTTCTCTCAGCGTCGACTCCGGCCCCACGGGGCACGGGAGTTGGGGTTCTGACGGACCGTCCGCGAGGATGGCACACCAGTGCGAAGAAGCGCTATCCACCACAGGCACGGCACGTCTGGCAAGAGCCCGCAACCGTCGGGCGGTCACGATCGGGGGCCCCGCAGGGGCCGGGCGGGATGGGGACGTTCCCATGGCAGAGAAGCAACCCAACGAGAAGCTGACCACGTGGTTCGCCCGCAGCGGTTGGTCCAAGGGGGAGTTGGCCCGCCAGGTCAACCGCCGGGCCCGGCAGATCGGCGCCCACCACGTGTCCACCGACACCTCCCGGGTGCGCCGCTGGCTGGACGGCGAGCAGCCGCGCGAGCCGATCCCGAAGATCATGTCGGAGCTGTTCTCGGAGCGCTTCGGCTCGGTCGTCTCGATCGAGGACCTCGGGCTGCGCGCCGCGATCCCGGTGTCCACCGTGGGCGGCGGCGTCGACCTGCCGTGGAGCGGTCCGCAGACCGTCCAGCTGATCAGCGACTACTCCCGCAGCGACCTGATGCTCAACCGCCGCGGCTTCCTCGGCACCTCGCTCGCGCTGACCGCCGGCGCCGCCCTGATCGAGCCGATGCAGCGCTGGCTGGCCCCCGGCCCGACCGGCGTCCCCACCCCGATCCTCACCGCGGCCAACGGCGGCGAGCCGTTCACCGGCCGGCTCTCCGAGCCCGAGCTGGAACTGCTGGAGCAGACCACGGTCATGTTCCGCCAGTGGGACGCGCAGAACGGCGGCGGCCTGCGCCGCAAGGCCGTCGTCGGCCAGCTGCACGAGGTCACCGACCTGCTCCAGGAGACGTACCCGGAGCTGACCACCAAGCGGCTGTTCCGGCTCACCGCCGAGCTCGCCCACCTGGCCGGGTGGATGTCCTACGACGTCGGCATGCACCCCAGCGCGCAGAAGTACTACGTGCTCGCCCTGCACGCGGCCAAGGAGGCCGGCGACCGCCCGTTCGGCGCGCTGATCCTCACCGACATGAGCCGCCAGATGATCCACCTCAACCGGGGCGAGGACGCCCTGGAGCTGATCCACCTGGCCCAGTACGGCAGCCGCGACACCGCCACCCCGCGCCAGCAGTCCCTGCTGTACGCGATGGAGGCGCGCGCCTACGCCACCATCGGCGAGGTGAACCGCTGCGCCCGGGCGATCCGGCTGTCCGAGGACACCTTCACCGACATCCGGGAGGGGGACGGGGAGCCGGACTGGCTGAAGTTCTTCTCGCCGGCCGAGCTGAACGCGGAGAACGCGCACTCCTTCCGCGACCTCGCGTACCACTCGGACAACTCCGAGCTGTACGCCTCGCTGTCCGCGCCGGTGATGGAGCGTGCCGTCGACCTGTTCCGGCAGGACGACGACCACGTGCGCTCGTACGCCTTCAACCTGATCGGCATGGCCAGCGTGCACCTGCTGCAGAAGGAGGCCGAGCAGGCCGTGGTGATGGCCGAGCAGGCCGTCGAGATCGCCACCAAGGTGCGCTCGGAGCGGCTGAACTCGCGGGTCCGCAAGACCACCGAGGCCGCGGCCGACCGGTTCAGGGGCGTGGACGCGGTGTCGCGGCTCAAGGAGCGCGTCGTCCAGGACATCCCCGAGTACGTCTCCGTGGTCTGAGCCCGGCCCCACCGTCGGGAAGGCCACCGGCCGCCGTCACGGTCGGTGGCCTTCCGTGCGCCCGCCGGGCGGTGCGGCCGAACAGTAGCCGCTCCGGCCGGGCGCCACGTCCGCGTTCACGCGGCCGTAACCCGTGCGTCGCACGCTTCACGGCCGCGAAACAACCGGCCGCACCAGCCGAAACCAGCCTTCGGCACGCTCCTCCTCATCGCCGACACCCCGGGTAGCACGGGACAGGACCCGGGTGTGGATCGGTTTTCACGCAGAGGAGACGCCGATGCCGGACGGCTTCAGCGCGGGCGACACCGCCTTCGTGCTCATCAGTGCGGCCCTGGTCATGGTGATGACCCCGGGCCTGGCCTTCTTCTACGGGGGCATGGTCAGGGCCAAGAGCACCTTGAACATGCTGGCGATGAGCTTCCTCTCGCTCGGCATCGTCACCGTGCTCTGGGTCCTCTACGGGTACTCGCTCAGCTTCGGGCCCGACTCATTCGCCGGCCTGATCGGCAACCTGGACTTCCTCGGGATGCGCGGCATCGGGCTGAACGACCTCAACGGGACCATCCCGGTCACCGCCTTCGCGATGTTCCAGCTGATGTTCGCGATCATCACCCCGGCGCTGATCAGCGGCGCCATCGCGGACCGGGCCAAGTTCGCCGCCTGGGGCCTGTTCATCGCGCTCTGGGTGAGCATCGTCTACTTCCCCGTCGCGCACTGGGTGTTCTTCACCGACAACGGCAACGGCGGCTGGCTGGGCGACCGCAACGGCGTGATCGACTTCGCCGGCGGGACGGCCGTGCACATCAACGCCGGCGTCGCGGGCCTCGCGCTCTGCCTGGTGCTGGGCAAGCGGGTCGGTTTCAAGAAGGACCCGATGCGCCCGCACAGCCTGCCGCTGGTGATGCTCGGCTCCGGCCTGCTGTGGTTCGGCTGGTTCGGCTTCAACGCCGGCTCGGCGCTGGCCGCCAACGGCGTCGCCGCGATGGCCTTCGTCAACACCCAGGTCGCCACCGGCGCGGCCCTGATCGGCTGGCTGGCCTTCGAGAAGCTCAAGCACGGCTCGTTCACCACGCTGGGCGCCGCCTCCGGCGCGGTCGCCGGCCTGGTCGCGATCACCCCGGCCTGCGGCTCGGTCAGCCCGCTCGGCGCGGTGGCGATCGGCCTGATCGCGGGCGCCGTCTGCGCCGCCGCCGTCTCGCTCAAGTACCGCTGGGGCTTCGACGACTCGCTCGACGTGGTCGGCGTGCACGCGGTCGGCGGTGCGATCGGCTCGCTGCTGATCGGCCTGTTCGCCACCGGCGGGGTCGGCCAGACCGCCAAGGGCCTGTTCTACGGCGGCGGGCTCGGCCAGCTCGGCAAGCAGGCGATGGGCGTGGCCGTGGTCGCCGCGTACTCCTTCGTCGTCTCCTGGCTGCTGGCCAAGGCGGTCGACAAGACGGTCGGCTTCCGGGTCTCCGAGGAGGTCGAGGTGGCCGGCATCGACCAGGCCGAACACGCCGAATCCGCCTACGATTTCAGCGCCGTGGGTGCCGGACTGGCCCGGGCCGTGACCGGCCTGACCGGTGCCGCCGCCGAGAGGACCGCCGTGAAGCCCGCCGAGAAGACCGAGGTCGACGCCTGATGAAGCTCATCACCGCCGTGATCAAGCCCTACCGCCTGGACGAGGTGAAGGCCGCCCTGCAGGCTTTCGGAGTCCACGGCCTGACCGTCACCGAGGCCAGCGGCTACGGCCGCCAGCGCGGCCACACCGAGGTCTACCGGGGCGCCGAGTACACCGTCGACCTCGTCCCGAAGGTCCGGATCGAGGTCCTGGTCGAGGACGAGGACGCCGACGACCTGATCGAGGTCCTGGTCAAGGCCGCCAGGACCGGCAAGATCGGCGACGGCAAGGTCTGGAGCATCCCGGTCGACACCGCCGTCCGGGTCCGCACCGGCGAACGCGGTCCCGACGCGCTCTAGTCGCAAGGCCCGGGCGGGCCCGTCACCCCTTCGGGGGAGCGGGCCCGCCGGTGGCGTTTCCCCCTCGGGCTTGCCCCACAAGCCCCGGCACGACGGACGGGACCCACGCGCATGACCACCCCCAGCAGTCCTTCCGCCCCGCACGGCTACCCCGCCGCCCGGACCGCGCTGCTCGACGGCCCCGGCCCGGCGGGACGCCCGCGCCGCACCGCGCTCGCCGGGCTCACCGACGACTGGCTGGCCGGACTGCTCGCCGCCGCCGGCCCCCCCGCCTCCGGCGTCGCCCTGGTCGCGGTCGGCGGCTACGGGCGCGGCGAACTGTCCCCGCGCAGCGACCTCGACGTCCTGCTGCTGCACGACGGCCCGATCGCCCGCGAGCTGCCCGAGCGGATCTGGTACCCGGTCTGGGACTCCGGCGCCAAGCTCGACCACTCGGTGCGCACCGTCGCCGAGGCCCGTGCCGTCGCCGCCGCCGACCTCAAGGCCCAGCTCGGCCTGCTGGACGCCCGCCACCTCGCCGGGGACCGGTCGCTCACCGCCGCGCTGCGCTCCACCGTCCTCACCGACTGGCGCGCGAGCGCCCCCGCCCGCCTGCCCGAGCTGCGCGAGCTGGGCCGGGAGCGGGCCGAGCGGCACGGCGAGCTGTCCTTCCTGCTGGAGCCCGACCTCAAGGAGGCCCGCGGCGGCCTGCGCGACCTGGTCGCGCTCGACGCGATCGCCGCCACCTGGCTCGCCGACGCGCCCCGGGACGGCCTGGACGCCGCCGCGCTGCGCCTGGCCGACGTCCGGGACGCGCTGCACCTGGCCACCGGCCGGGCCACCGACCGGCTCAGCCTCCAGGACCAGGACCAGGTCGCCGAGCGGCTCGGCGTGCTGGACGCCGACACCCTGCTGCGCCAGGTCTACGAGGCCGCCCGCACCGTCGCCTACGCGAGCGACGTCACCTGGCGGGCCGTCGACCGGATACTGGCCGCCCGCTCCGGCCGGGGCCGCCGGGTGGGCCGGCTGGCCATCCCGTTCACCGGCGCCGGCCGCGGCACCGGCGCGGTGGCCCGCGGCGCCGTCCAGCGCAGACCGCTCGCCGAGGGCGTGGTCGAGCAGGACGGCGAGGCGGTGCTCGCCCAGGGCGCCCGCCCGGCCGCCGACCCGGTGCTGCCGCTGCGCGCCGCGGCGGCGGCCGCCCAGAACGGGCTGACCGTCTCGGACGCGACGGTGCGCCGGCTGGCCGCCGAGTGCCGCCCGCTGCCGGTGCCCTGGCCGGACGAGGCGCGCGAGCAGCTGGTCACCCTGCTCGGCGCGGGAGAGGCGGCCGTCCCGGTGTGGGAGGCGCTGGAGGCGGAGGGGCTGGTCACCCGGCTGCTGCCGGACTGGGAGCGGGTCCGCTGCCGCCCGCAGCGCAACGCGGTGCACCGCTGGACGGTGGACCGGCACCTGGTCGAGACGGCGGCGCGGGCCGCCGCGATGACCCGCCGGGTGGCCCGGCCCGACCTGCTGCTGGTCGCCGCGCTGCTGCACGACATCGGCAAGGGCTGGCCCGGCGACCACAGCGAGGCCGGCGAGGTGATCGTCCGCGACCTCGCCGCCCGGATGGGCTTCCCGCCGGAGGACGTGCAGACCCTGGCGGTGCTGGTCCGCCGGCACCTGACCCTGGTCGACACCGCGACCCGGCGCGACCCGGACGACCCGGCCACCGTGGAGGCGATCACCAAGGTGATCGGCACGCTGCCCGAACTGGAGCTGCTGCACGCGCTCACCGAGGCCGACGCGCTGGCCACCGGCCCGGCCGCGTGGAGCGGCTGGCGGGCCTCGCTGGTCGACGGCCTGGTGGCCCGGGTCGCCGACCGGCTGGCCGGGGCCGGCAGCCCGGTCGTCGAGGCCGCGCCCACCGCCGAGCAGGAGCGGCTGGCCGTCGAGGCCGCCCGCACCGGCGGGCCGGCGCTCGCGCTGCGGGCCCAGGCGCCGCGGGCGCCGGAGCTCCGGGCCGGGGCCGAGGGCACCGAGCCGTCGGGTGCCGGACCGATGGGCGTCGAGCCGATGGGCGTCGAGCTGAGCCTGGCCGTCCCGGACCGGCCGGGGCTGCTCGGCACCGTCGCCGGGGTGCTCGCGCTGCACCGGCTGACCGTCCGCTCGGCGAGCCTGCGCGAGCTGGACCCGATCGGCGCCGGACCGGTGCTGCTGCTCGCCTGGCGGGTGGCCGCCGAGTTCGGCGAGCTGCCGGAGGCCGCCCGGCTGCGGGCCGACCTGCGCCGGGCGCTGGACGGCTCGCTGGACGTCGCCCGGCGCCTCGCCGAGCGGGACGCCGCCGCCCCGCGCCGCAAGGGCATCCCCACCCCGCCGCCGCTGGTCGTGGTGGCGCCCGCGATGGCCTCGGCGACCGCGACCGTGCTGGAGGTGCGCGCGCACGACGCCCCCGGGCTGCTGCACCGGATCGGCCGGGCGCTCGACGGAGCGGGCGTGCGGGTGCGCACCGCGCACGTCTCCACGCTCGGCGCGGAGGCCGTCGACTCCTTCTACCTGACCGACCCGGCGGGCCGCCCGCTCGCCGCCCAGCGGGCCGGGGAGGTGGCGGCGGCGGTCCGGGCGGCGCTGGGCTGAACGGCCGCGTCCGGCCGGGTTGCGCAGGGGTGGAGACCGTTGCCGGGGCGGCCGGATACCCTTGTGGGCGACGACCGTACCGATACCGATGCCGCAGAGGACCCGCGCCGACGTGTTCGACACCCTTTCCGATCGCCTCGCAGCGACGTTCAAGAACCTCCGGGGCAAGGGCCGCCTGAGCGAGGCGGACATCGACGCCACCGCCCGCGAGATCCGCATCGCGCTGCTGGAGGCGGACGTCGCGCTGCCGGTGGTCCGGGCCTTCATCAAGCAGGTCAAGGAGCGGGCGCTCGGCGTCGAGGTCTCGGGCGCGCTGAACCCCGCGCAGCAGATCATCAAGATCGTCAACGAGGAGCTCATCGCGATCCTCGGCGGCGAGACCCGCCGGGTGCGGTTCGCCAAGAACGGCCCGACGGTCATCATGCTCGCCGGTCTGCAGGGTGCCGGTAAGACCACCCTCGCGGGCAAGCTCGGCCACTGGCTGAAGAACCAGAAGCACACCCCGCTGCTGGTCGCCTGCGACCTCCAGCGCCCGAACGCCGTCACCCAGCTGCAGGTGATGGCCGAGCGGTCCGGCGTGGCGTTCTACGGCCCGCAGCCGGGCAACGGCGTCGGCGACCCGGTGCAGGTCGCCCGGGACTCGATCGAGTACGCCAAGCAGAAGCAGTACGACGTCGTCATCGTCGACACCGCCGGCCGCCTCGGCATCGACGCCGAACTGATGCAGCAGGCCGCGGACATCCGCGCCGCCGTCAACCCGGACGAGGTCCTGTTCGTCGTCGACGCGATGGTCGGCCAGGACGCGGTCACCACCGCGCAGGCCTTCCTCGACGGCGTCGACTTCACCGGTGTCGTGCTCTCCAAGCTCGACGGCGACGCCCGCGGCGGTGCCGCCCTGTCGGTCGCGCACGTCACCGGCCGGCAGATCATGTTCGCCTCCAACGGCGAGAAGGTCGACGACTTCGACGCCTTCCACCCGGACCGGATGGCCTCGCGCATCCTCGGCATGGGTGACGTCCTCTCGCTGATCGAGAAGGCCGAGCAGACCTTCTCGCAGGCCGAGGCCGAGAAGATCGCCGCCAAGCTGCGCGGCGGCCCGAAGCAGTTCACGCTGGACGACTTCCTGTCGCAGCTGGAGCAGGTCCAGAAGATGGGCTCGATCTCCAAGCTGCTCGGCATGCTGCCCGGCATGGGCCAGATCCGCGAGCAGATCAACAACATCGACGACAAGGACGTCAACCGGGTCGGCGCGATCATCAAGTCGATGACCCCCGCCGAGCGCGCCGAGCCGGAGCTGGTCAACGGCTCCCGCCGGGCCCGCATCGCCAAGGGCTCGGGCGTCCAGGTCGGCGAGGTGAAGAACCTGATCGAGCGGTTCTTCGAGGCCCGCAAGATGATGTCCGCGATGGCCTCCGGCAAGGGCATCCCCGGCATGCCGGGCATCCCGGGCATGGGCGGCGGCGCGAAGAAGTCCGGCAAGAAGGCCCCGCAGGCCAAGGGCAAGCGCAAGAGCGGCAACCCGCTGAAGCGCGCGCAGGAGGAGGCCGCGGCCGCCGAGCGCCGGGCGCTCGGCCCGGGCGCCGGCCAGGCCCCGGCCGACGGCGGCGCGTTCGGGCTCGGCGCGGGCAAGGGCCCGGCCGACTTCGAGCTGCCCAAGGAGTTCAAGGACCTGCTGTAGTCCTCGCCCCCGCGATCGCGCGGCCCGTTGCCCGGTATTCCGGGCGGCGGGCCGCGCGCATGTCCGATGATGTTGCCGTGCGAGTGATGATCAGGGCCCCGAGGCCCGAGGACAGGGTGCCGTACGCCGATGCGGTCCGCCGCTCCGCCGACCACATCGGGCGGTGGAACCCGGTCGAGCCGGACGGCCTGCCGGACCTGCTGAAGCGCCAGGGGCCGGGCCTGCGGACCTTCCTGATCTTCGACCGGGAGTCCGGCGGGATGGTCGGCAAGGTGAACGTCGCCAACATCGTGATGGGCCGTTTCTGCAACGCCACGCTCGGCTACGACGCCTACCTGCCGTTCGCCGGCACCGGGCGGATGACCGAGGGCCTGCGGCTGGTCCTGGACCGCTGCTTCGCCTCGGCCGCGGCCGGCGGGCTGGGCCTGCACCGGCTGGAGATCAACGTGCAGCCGGAGAACGAGCGTTCGATCGCGATGGCCAAGCGGCTGGGCTTCCGGCACGAGGGCTTCACCCCGCGGATGCTCTACCTGCAGGACGACTGGCGCGACCACGAGCGCTTCGCGCTGACCGCCGAGGAGTGGCCGGGCTCCGCCGGCTAGCCGTCGTCGGCGAGGTCAGGGGCGCGGCGTTGCGGTTGGCTCGTCCGAGCACCTGTCCGTATCGTCCGGTGGGTGACCGAACCAGTGCCGCCGCGCCAGACCCCCGACCAGCCCTGGCGGTCCGAGGGTGCCCCGCCCCCGCCGCCGCCCCGCCGCCGGATGCCCGGCGGCTGGACGGGTCTCGTCCTCACCGCCCTCGTGGTGTTCCTGATCTCCGACCTGCTGCTGTCGTTCTTCGGCAACGAGGGCGCCACCACGATCTCCTACACCGAGTTCAACAACCAGTTGAACAAGGGCAACATCACGAAGATCTACGCCAAGGGCGACGCGATCGAGGGCACGCTGAAGAGCGCCCAGCCCAAACCGGACGGCGGCAAGGGGGAGTACACCGAGTTCGACACCCAGCGGCCCTCCTTCGCGGGCGACAACCTGTGGGGCACCCTGCAGCAGCAGGGCGTCGAGGTGACCGCGACCTCGCCGGTCCAGCAGCGCAGCTTCCTCACCAACCTGCTGCTCTCGCTCGCCCCGATGCTGCTGCTGGTCTTCATCTGGGTGCTGCTCGCCCGCCGGATGGCCGGCGGACTGGGCGGCGGACCGCTCGGCCGCAAGGCCCCGCCCAAGCCGGTCACCGCCGAGCAGGGCAAGCGCACCACCTTCGCCGACGTGGCCGGCATCGACGAGGTCGAGGCCGAACTCACCGAGGTCGTCGACTACTTGAAGAACCCCGACCGGTACCGCAAGCTCGGCGCCAAGATGCCGCGCGGCGTGCTGCTGAGCGGCCCGCCCGGCACCGGCAAGACGCTGCTCGCCCGGGCCGTGGCCGGCGAGGCGGACGTGCCGTTCTTCTCCGCCTCCGCCTCCGAGTTCATCGAGATGATCGTCGGCGTCGGCGCCAGCCGGGTCCGCGAACTGTTCGCCGAGGCCCGCAAGGTCGCCCCGGCGATCATCTTCATCGACGAGATCGACACCATCGGCCGCCAGCGCGGCGCCGGCGGCGGCATGGGCGGGCACGACGAGCGCGAGCAGACGCTCAACCAGATCCTCACCGAGATGGACGGCTTCAGCGGCTCCGAGGGCGTCATCGTGATCGCCGCCACCAACCGCGCCGACGTGCTCGACCCGGCGCTGCTGCGCCCCGGCCGCTTCGACCGGCGGATCACCGTCAGCCCGCCCGACCGGGACGGCCGCGCCGCGATCCTGCGCATCCACACCCGGACCGTCCCGCTGGCCGGCGACACCGACCTCACCCAGCTGGCCAAGGTCACCCCCGGGATGACCGGCGCCGAACTCGCCAACCTGGTCAACGAGGCCGCCCTGCTGGCCGTCAAGCGGCAGCAGGACGCGGTCAACGAGCGGGACCTCTCGGACGCCCTGGAGAAGGTCCAACTCGGCGCCGTCCGGCCGCTGGTGATGCCGCAGGAGGAGCGCGAGCGGACGGCGTACCACGAGAGCGGGCACGCCCTGCTGGGCATGCTCCAGCCCGGCGCCGACCCGGTCCGCAAGATCACCATCGTGCCGCGCGGCCGCGCCCTCGGCGTCACCCTCTCGACCCCGGAGAACGACCGCTACTCGTACACCGAGCCCTACCTGCGCGGCCGGATCATCGGCGCGCTCGGCGGGATGGCGGCCGAGCAGGTGGTCTACGGCGTGATCACCACCGGCGCCGAGAGCGACCTGGAGCAGGTCACCAACATCGCCCGCGGGATGGCCGGGCGTTGGGGGATGAGCGAGCGGGTCGGCCGGCTCACCGCCGTGCCCAGCGACCCGCAGGGCGCGTACGGGCTGTCGGCCGCGCCGACCACGCTGGACGCGGTGGACGAGGAGGCCCGCCGGATCGTCGCCGAGTGCTACGACGAGGCGGTGCGGCTGCTGACCGAGCAGCGGCACCGGCTGGACGCGCTCGCGGCGGCGCTGCTGGAGGCGGAGACGCTGGACGAGGCACAGGCCTACCGGGCGGCCGGGGTCCCCCGGGAGGGCGCCGAGGAGGCGTGAGCCGCCGGGCCCGTCCGGGGACGGGCCAGGGGCCGGGGGGGCCCGCCGCCGCGGCGGGCACCCCCGGCCCCTCGTTCCCGCTCAGCGCGGGCGCTCGGCGACCAGGTAGCGGAACACGTTCTCCATCCGCACCGAGCCGTCTGGGCACAGGTACGGCTGCAGCGCCTCCTCCAGCTCCTTGGCGACCAGCGAGGCGCCGGAGAACTCCTCGGCCGCCTCGAACAGCCCGGTGGAGAGCAGGCCGCGCACCGCGCTGTCGACGTCCGGGTAGGCGAACGGGCAGCTCACCCGTCCGCTGCCGTCCGGGCGCAGGCCGGCCGGCGCGAGCAGGTCCTCCAGCGCGCCGGGCACGCTCAGCTCGAACGGGTCGCGCGCGGTGGTCCGGCCCGCCAGCCGGCGCGCCACGTCCAGCACCGGCGCGCTCTCGCAGCGCTCCGGCGGGCCCCAGACGGCCAGCACCACGTGCCCGCCCGGCAGCGTCAGCCCGGCCGCCTCGGCGACCACCGCGCCGGGATCGGCCGAGCCCGGCAGCTGCTCGAAAACCGTCACCAGCGAATGGGCCGAGCGGGGGACGGCGGCGGTCGGACGGGACCCGGCGCACACCCGCAGCCGGCGGCCGCGGGCCAGCTCGCGCAGCTCGTCCAGCGGCTCCTGCCCGGCCACCTGGGCGCCGCGCCCGGCCGCCAGCAGCAGCGCCAGCCCGGAGCGGCAGCCCAGCCCCAGCACGCTGGTCGCCGGGCCGACCTCCAGACGGTCGTGGACGGCCTCGTAGAGCGGCACCAGCATGCGCTCCTGGATCTCCGCCCAGTCGCGCGCCCGCGCGGGCCCTGCGGCCCCCGGCAGCGGGTGGTGCGGGCGTGCGTCCGCCGAGCGCGCGTCCGCTGGTCGTGCGCCCGTCTGGCGGGCGCCTGTCGGTCGTACGGCCGTGCCGCTCGTGCCGGTCCTGCCGGTCGCCCGAGCTGAAGCCATCGCGGCCTCCCATCCGGTCCTTCGGTGTGCTGCTACGGCTCCCCCAAAGTCCCGCCCCACTCCAGCGAACAGCGGGTCGGGCCCGGCGTCCAGAGGGGTGCGGGGTGGTGCGCGCGCGTCGCGGTCGTGCGCCCCCTGCGGGCGGTGATCCGCAGCCGCGGGTGTGAACCGATTCGAAGTCGGGCGGCCGCCCCCCGTACCATTCCGCCCATGGCTAAGGCACCCGTTCTCACCCCCCAGGCGGAAGACTTCCCGCGCTGGTACCAGGACCTCATCAACAAGGCCGAGCTGGCCGACAACGGTCCGGTGCGCGGCACCATGGTCATCCGACCGTACGGCTACGGCCTGTGGGAGCGGATGCAGCAGGAGATGGACGCGCGGATCAAGAAGGCCGGCGCGCAGAACGCCTACTTCCCGATGTTCATCCCGCAGTCCTACCTGACCAAGGAAGCCGAGCACGTCGAGGGCTTCGCGCCCGAGCTCGCGGTGGTCACCCACGGCGGCGGCAAGCAGCTGGAGGAGCCGGTCGTCGTCCGGCCCACCTCCGAGACGATCATCAACGAGTACTTCTCCAAGTGGGTGCAGAGCCACCGCGACCTGCCGCTGCTGATCAACCAGTGGGCCAACGTGGTCCGCTGGGAGCTGCGCCCGCGCGTCTTCCTGCGCACCACCGAGTTCCTCTGGCAGGAGGGCCACACCGCCCACGCCACCTACGAGGACGCCCGCGCGTACGCGTCGATGATCCACACCGACGTCTACGGCGACTTCATGACCAACGTGCTCGGCATCGACGTCGTGCTCGGCCGCAAGACCGCCAAGGAGCGCTTCGCCGGCGCCATCAACACCCTCACGCTCGAAGGCATGATGGGCGACGGCAAGGCGCTGCAGCTGGGCACCAGCCACGAGCTGGGCCAGAACTTCGCCAAGGCGTTCAACACCACCTACCAGCTGCAGGGCGCCGAGCGCGAGCACGTCTGGCAGACCTCCTGGGGCGTCTCGACCCGTATGGTCGGCGGCCTGATCATGTCCCACGGCGACGACAACGGCCTGCGGGTGCCCCCGCGTCTGGCCGCCGTCCAGGCCGTCGTACTCGCGATCAAGGGCGACGATGCCGTCATCGCCAAGGTCCGCGAGATCGGCGCCCAGCTGGAGGCCGCCGGCGTCCGGGTCGTGGTCGACGACCGCACCGACACCCCGTTCGGCCGCCGCGCCGTCGACTGGGAGCTCAAGGGCGTTCCGCTGCGCATCGAGGTCGGCCCGCGCGACCTGGAGAACGGCACCGCGATGCTGGCTCGCCGCATCCCGGGCGGCAAGGAGCCGGTCGCCATCGACGCGCTGGCCGCGCTGCTGCCGGGCGTCCTGGAGGAGGACCAGGCGCTGCTGCTGCGCCAGTCCCGCGAGCGCCGCGAGGCCCGTACGGTGGACGTCAAGACCCTCGACGAGGCCGTCGAGGCCGCCGCCACCGGCTGGGGCCGGATCGCCTGGGCCGACCTCGGCGCGGAGGGCGAGGCCAAGCTGGCCGAGCAGGGCGTCACGGTGCGCTGCATCGTCGCGGCGGACGGCTCGGTGCCGGCGTCCGACGACCAGGACGGCAACGTCGCGATCGTCGCGCGCGCGTACTGATCGCGCACGGCCGGCCGCACCGAACGGGTGGGCCGATCGGGCGTACGGGATCGTGTTCCGCGGCCGATCGGGTGAGGTTGTCGACCGGCTCGGGCGACATTTGCCCGGAATTGCGTTCGGGTAAGAAATCGGTAACTCTTCCCGACCGCACCGGCGGCCCGGATTGCTACTGGCCGGTCAACTCCCGGCATTAACGGAATAGCGGTACGGTGTACGGCCCGTGGCCCTGTCAACTCGGCGGGGCTCACGGGTCGTACGTCCTGTCGGCGACAGCCCGCCCCAGGACGGAATTCACCAGGCACGTCGACCTCGCGACGCGCCGAAACCGGCAGGGGGTTGGTCTTGCGTCAGATCCGGAACGCGCAATTCGCGCGCGGCCTTGCATTCCTGGGAGTTCCCTGGGAATTCCCGGAGAACGGGAACATGCGGAACATCGGCTCGCACTCCATCGTTGGTCTAGCGTGAGCACGACACAGCCCCTCGTTCTCGCGGCCGAACTGGCCGCCGCCTGGAGTGACATCCAGGCCTACCACCAGGACCTCCCCGACCTGGCCTCGCCCGAGGCCCTGATCGGCGAGTCCTCCTCGGCCTGTGGCACGCGGCTCGGTTTCGAGCGGCTCCTCCACGAGGCTGCCCACGGTCTGGCCGCGGCCCGGGACATCCGGGACACCTCGCGGGCCGGCCGCTACCACAACCGGCGCTTCCTGATGCTCGCCTCCGAGCTCGGCCTGGCGCACCCGGTCGAACCGCACGCCAGCAGCGGCTTCTCCCAGGTGACCATGCTCAAGGAGACCCAGGAGCGGTACGCGGAGACCATCGAACGCCTGGACCGCGCCCTCGGCGCGCACCAGGAGGCGGTGGCCGGCGAGGGCGGGACGCGGGCCTTCCGCGGTCCGGCCGCCCGGCACGGCTCCTCCGGGGGCGGCGTCCGGGTCAAGGCGGTGTGCGGCTGCGGGCGCAACGTCCGCGTCGTGCCGTCGGTGCTCGCGCAGGCGTCCATCGTCTGCGGTGCGTGCCAGCAGCCGTTCAAGATCGCGTAACCGGGCCGGGACCGCTCGAAACCGGGGGGAACCGGAGAACGGTCGACGACTGTGCGGGCAGTCGGCGGGCCGAGCGGTCGGACGGTGGGTCTCCAAGGGCTGGACCGGGAGCGGGGGCTCCCGGTCGAGCCCCGGACGGCCGGCAGCACAGGGGTCCGCACGCCGGAGGCGTGACGGCCGGGTGAAGGCGGTTCGCGCCGGTATGGCAGAATGGACAGCTGAGTACTCGGCAGCCGAGCAGGACCCCTCTCTCCTACGGCTGGCGTGTCCCTTGAACGCCCCGCCCCGCAACCCCACGCGGATGGCGCGGTCGCTCACCCACGTCAACACCAGGAGAATCCACTCCCGTGGCAGTCAAGATCAAGCTCAAGCGTCTCGGCAAGATTCGCTCCCCGCACTACCGCATCGTCGTCGCCGACGCCCGCACCAAGCGTGACGGTCGCGCGATCGAGGAGATCGGCATCTACCAGCCGACCTACAACCCCTCGAAGATCGAGGTCGACAGCGACCGCGCCCAGTACTGGCTGTCCGTCGGCGCCCAGCCGACCGAGCCGGTGCTCGCCATCCTCAAGCTGACCGGTGACTGGCAGAAGTTCAAGGGCCTGCCGGCTCCGGCCCCGCTGCTCGTCGCCGAGCCCAAGGTCGAGGACTTCTCGCACCTGTTCGCGAAGGCCGTCGCCGGCTTCGAGGACGCCACCACCGGTGTCGCCATCACCCCGAAGGCCAAGAAGTCGGACAAGGCCGAGGCCGAGGCCGACGCCGCCGTCGAGGCCTGATCGTGATCGAGGACGCCCTCGACCACCTGGTGAAGGGCATCGTCGAGCACCCCGACGAGGTGCAGGTGCGCTCGCGCAACCTGCGTCGGGGCAACACCATCGAGGTGCGGGTGCACCCCGATGACCTCGGCAAGGTGATCGGCCGGGGCGGCCGCACGGCGCGCGCTCTGCGCACCGTGGTCGGCGCCCTCGGCGGTCGCAACGTCCGGGTCGACCTGGTCGACGTGGACAACATTCGCTGACGTAGCTGCTCGTGCAGCCGTCAGGGGCTTGAGGCCGACCGGGACGCATGTCGTCCCGGTCGGCCTTTTTCGCATCCCGGTGCGTCGGGCGCCGGCGCGCTTTCCGAATCGGTACAGGAACTCCAGGAGAACGATCACCGTGCAGCTCGTCGTCGGCAGGATCGGCCGTGCCCACGGCATCAGGGGGGACGTCAGCGTCGAGGTCCGCACCGACGAGCCGGAGCTCCGGCTCGGCCCGGGCGCCGTCGTGCTGACCGACCCGGCGTCCGTCGGACCGCTGACCGTCGAGTCCGGTCGGGTGCACAGCGGCCGGCTGCTGCTGCGCTTCGCCGGCGTCAAGGACCGCAACGCGGCGGAGGCGCTGCGCGGCACCCTGCTCATCTCGGAGGTCGACCCCGACGAGAGCCCCGAGGACCCGGAGGAGTACTACGACCACCAGCTGATCGGGCTGGACGTGGTGCTGCTCGACGGCACCCCGGTCGGCGAGCTGACCGAGGTCGTCCATCTGCCGTACCAGGACCTGCTCACCGTGAAGAAGGCGGACGGGACGGAGGTGCTGGTGCCCTTCGTCAGCCAGATCGTGCCGACCATCGACCTGGAGAACCAGCGCGCCGTGATCACCCCGCCGGCCGGGCTGATCGACCCGGAGCGGGCCGAGGTCGCCGGCTCGCGCGACGAGGCCGGCGCGGACTCGGGCGCGGACTCGGGTGCGGATTCGGACGTCGACGCGGCTGCGGGCCCCGACGCGGGTGCGGAGGAGTCGGAGTGACCGCCGAGCAGTCCTCCCCGGAAGCGCCGCAGGCGGCCGCCCCGGCCGTCCAGAGTGGGATGCGGATCGACGTCGTCACGATCTTCCCGGAGTACCTGGAACCGCTGGACATCTCGCTGGTCGGCAAGGCCCGCGCCCGCGGCCAGCTGGACGTGCACGTCCACGACCTGCGCGCGTGGACGCACGACGTGCACCGCACGGTGGACGACAGCCCGTACGGCGGCGGCCCCGGCATGGTGATGAAGCCCGAGCCGTGGGGCGAGGCGCTGGACGCGGTGGTCGCCGCCGGCCCGGAGGGCGAGCTGCCCACCCTGGTCGTGCCCACCCCGAGCGGGCGCCCGTTCACCCAGGAGCTGGCCCAGGAACTGGCCGGGCGCCCCTGGCTCGCGTTCACCCCCGCCCGGTACGAGGGCATCGACCGGCGGGTGATCGAGGAGGCGGCCACCCGGATGCCGGTGGTCGAGGCCTCGATCGGCGACTACGTGCTGGCCGGCGGCGAGGTCGCGGTGCTGGTCATGGTCGAGGCGATCGCCCGGCTGCTGCCCGGCGTGCTCGGCAACGCCGAGTCCCACCGGGACGACTCCTTCGCGCCCGGCGCCATGGCCGACCTGCTGGAGGGCCCGGTCTACACCAAGCCCGCCGAGTGGCGCGGCCGCGAGGTGCCGGAGGTGCTGCTCAGCGGCAACCACGGCAAGATCGCCCGCTGGCGGCGCGAGCAGGCCTTCGCCCGCACCCTGGCCAACCGGCCCGACCTGGTCGCGCGCTGGCAGCACGGCGACTTCGACAAGAAGGAGCGCGAGGCGCTCAGCACCCTCGGTCTGGCCTGGGACGAGCGGCTCGGCCGATTTCGGTCCGTGGCCGGTGATGTGGAAGAATAGGCCGCTGCTGTCTGTCGCTGGGCTCCTTCCGTAGGAGTTACGTGGACCGGCGCCCCCGCCACGGGGGGATCGCCGCCAGCCGATGCGGCCCGCAGCAGACCCCATTGCGACGAACTTCCGTGGGCGGCCCGTGGCGCCTGCGATGGAGAGCATCATGAGCAACAAGCTCGCTGCTGTCGACGCGGCCTCGCTGCGCACCGACATCCCGGCCTTCCGCGCCGGTGACACCCTGAAGGTCCACGTCCGGGTCATCGAGGGCAACCGCTCCCGT
This sequence comes from Kitasatospora sp. NPDC094028, assembly GCF_049543595.1. Taxonomy (NCBI): domain Bacteria; kingdom Bacillati; phylum Actinomycetota; class Actinomycetes; order Kitasatosporales; family Streptomycetaceae; genus Kitasatospora; species Kitasatospora sp. NPDC094028. The sequence goes on from NZ_JBMVFA010000030.1 coordinate 81,487, forward strand.
GTCCAGGTCTTCCAGGGCGTCGTCATCCGCCGCCACGGCGCCGGTATCGGTGAGACCTTCACCGTCCGCAAGGTCAGCTTCAACGTCGGCGTGGAGCGCACCTTCCCGGTGCACACCCCGGTCGTCGAGAAGATCGAGGTCGTCACCCGCGGTGCCGTTCGCCGCGCCAAGCTGTACTACCTCCGTGACCTCCGCGGCAAGGCCGCGAAGATCAAGGAGAAGCGCGACAACTGAGCTTCGACCCCCGGCCCGGCCGGGGACCGGAGCGCTCAGGGGGCGGGGCCGACCACAAGGTAAGCTCAGCCCCCGATGAGCACGCACGAGCCACCCGCGGACCGCGACGGCAGTCCCGCACCCACCGGTGCGGAGCCGCTGTCGCGGTCCGCGGTCGTTTCCCGCGACGGCACCGGGGGCGCGGAACCCGAGGGTGCCGGAGCCGCCGGGGGCTTCGAGGGCTCCGAGGGCGCTGAGGGCTTCGAGGGCAGTGAGGATGCCGAAGCCGCCGGGGGCGGCGAGAGCACCGAAGGCGGCGAGGAGGCCGAGAAGGCCGAGGAGGAGCAGGGCCGGTCGCGGTCGTGGGACCTGCTGATGCTCGCGGGGATCTGCCTGCTCACCCTGCTGCTGGTGAACGCCTTCGTCGCGCGCCCGTACGCGGTGCCCTCCGGGTCGATGGAGGACAGCCTCCGCCCCGGCGACCGGCTGATCGCGAACCAGCTCGCCTACGCCTTCGGCGGCCACCCCCAGCGGGGCGACGTCGTGGTCTTCGACGGTACGGGCTCCTTCCTGCGGGAATCCGAGCAGCCGCCCGGGATCGGGGACGAGCTGCGCTCGGTGGGCCGGGACCTCGGACTCGTCCCGGCGGGGGACACGGTCTTCGTGAAGCGCGTCATCGGCGTCGGCGGGGACCGGGTGACCAGCACCGGCCCGGGCCGCCCGCTGACCGTCAACGGCGTGCCGCTGGACGAGACCTCCTACCTGGCCCCGGGCGACGACCCGTCGAGCGTGGCCTTCGACGTGGTCGTGCCCCCCGGTGAACTGTGGGTGATGGGCGACCACCGCAGCGCCTCCCGCGACTCGCGCGACCACCTCGGAGAGCCCGGCGGCGGCTTCGTGCCCGAGGACAAGGTGATCGGCCGGGCCGACTGGGTGGTCTACCCGTTCTCCCGCTGGACCAGCCTGGACCGCCCGGCCGCCTTCGCCGCCATCGCGGGGACGGGTGGTCATGGGGACCAGAGGTAGAGGACGGGTCGCCGACCGTCCGGCCGGGGAACCGGCCGAGCACCGCCCCGGAGGTGCCGGGCCCGAGGACGCCGGAACGGATGCGGGGCCCGGAGCCGGCGGCCCCGACACCGCCCCGCCGGCCCGGGGCCGGGCCGAGCGCCGCCGCAGCGCCCGGCGCGCCGCACGTCGGCGCAGGCGCTCGCTGCTGCGCGAGTTCCCGCTGATCATCCTGGTCGCCCTGGTGGTGGCGCTGGTGCTGAAGACCTGCCTGATCCAGGTGTTCGTGATCCCCTCGGGCTCGATGGAGCAGACCATCCAGGTCGGGGACCGGGTGCTCGTGGACAAGTTGACCCCCTGGTTCGGCAGTGAGCCGCAGCGCGGCGACGTGGTGGTGTTCAAGGACCCGGGCGGCTGGCTGGAGCAGGACCACAAGGCCTCGGACGACGGCCCGGTGCTGGGGGCGGCCAAGCAGGTCCTCACCTTCGTCGGGCTGCTGCCGTCCAATGACGAGCAGGATCTGATCAAGCGGGTCATCGGTGTCGGCGGGGACACCGTCGAGTGCTGCGACGCCCAGGGCCGGTTGAGCGTCAACGGCCGGCCGGTGAGCGAGCCCTACCTGGCGGCGGGCAACCCGCCGTCCCGGCAGCCGTTCAAGGTGAAGGTGCCGCCGGGGCGGCTCTGGGTCATGGGCGACCACCGGGACGTCTCCGCCGACTCCCGTTTCCACATGGGGAATCCGGGCCAGGGGACCATCCCGCTCAGCGGCGTGGTCGGCCGCGCGTTCGCGATCACCTGGCCGCTGGACCGCATGCATCAACTCGATGAGCCGAGTTCACTCTCCTCTCTCGCGCGGGCTGACGGAACTGCGCCGGATTCGGTGGCGGTTGGGCCGCTTCCCGTAGAACCCCCGCTCGTTATGGGTGTGTTGGGCATCCTTCCGCTCGCCGTTCGCCGGCGGAGGTGGCTCCCGGAGTGAGCCGCGTCCGCGGTCGACCGGCCGGGCCGCGCGTGTGGGATCGCGAGCCGGATGCCTCGGAGTGATAGAGAAGTGCAGGTGCGGCCGGAGGTTCCGGCCGCGTGCCGTGGCCGTGCTGGTGTCAGGGGAGCCCGCTGTGGGCAGCCCTGAGGCGTTCATGGCCATCGGTCGGCGTGGTGCCCGCTGTGCGGCACTGTGAGCGCGGGCGCGCGGGCGTCCGCACAGCAGGGAGGAGACGTTGTGGGGGATGTGGTGATCGGCGCCCGCTCAGGCGCCGGAGAGCCCGAGGGCTCCGGCCGCCGAGTGGCCCGGTCCGCGGAGTCCGCGGCGGCCTCGGCCTCGGTCGAGGACACGGCGGCCCAGACCGCGGACGAGCACGGTGACGGCATGGAGGGCTCGGCCGAGCCCCAGCGGCCGGAGTCCGAGCGACCGGGCTCCGAGCGACCGGACTCCGAGTCGGCGGAGAACGCGGAGGACGCGGGGCCGGAGGCGTCGGACAAGCCACGCAAGCAGCGCTCCTTCTGGAAGGAACTGCCGATCCTGGTCGGCATCGCACTGGTCCTCGCGCTCGTGATCAAGACCTTCTTCGTCCAGGCGTTCTCCATTCCTTCCGAGTCGATGCAGAACACGCTGCAGGTCGGCGACCGCGTCCTGGTGGACAAGCTGACCCCCTGGTTCGGGGCCGAGCCCGAGCGCGGCGAGGTCGTGGTGTTCCACGACCCGGGCGGCTGGCTGAACGACGAGCCGGCCCAGCAGAGCGACAACTCCTTCCTCCGCGGCGTCCAGGACGTGCTGAGCTTCGTCGGTCTGATGCCCTCCGCCAATGAGAAGGACCTGATCAAGCGGGTCGTCGCGGTCGGCGGGGACACCGTCGAGTGCGACGGCAACGGCCCGCTGAAGGTCAACGGCGTCGCCCTGAACGAGCCCTACGTGTTCCAGGGCAACCCCGCGTGCGGCACCCTGCCCTTCGGTCCGGTGAAGGTGGACAAGGGCCGGATCTGGGTGATGGGCGACCACCGTTCCAACTCGCTGGACTCCCGGTACCACCAGGACCAGCCTGGCGGCGGGTCCGTGCCGGTGGACAACGTGATCGGGCGCGCCTTCGTGGTGGCCTGGCCGGTCAGCCACTGGTCGACGCTCCCGGTGCCGGACACCTTCGACCAGAAGGGCCTGGCGGCGGGCGCGCCACTGGCGCCTCCCGTGGCCGGTGCGGTGGGTGCGGTCGCCCTGCTCCCGGTGGTGCGTCGGGTGCGGGCCCGGAAGGAGCGCCGGAAGGAGTCCTGAGGTCGACGGGGTCCTCCCCGACTCTTGCGCGGGCCGTGGTACCGACGAGTAATCTGCTCGGACGTGCCACGGCCCGCCGGCTTTCGCGTCCGTGACCCCGGCGCGTCGGTGGCGTTCTCCGGTCGGCCAGAGGTGGACGGTTGCTATGAGCGGTGTGGTGGAACAGACGGCCGACGACCGTGCGGCCGCGCCCGCCCGCCCGCGCCGGCGGGCCGCCGCGGTGCTGCAGGGCGTGGCGATCGCGCTCGGGCTGGTGCTGATGATCGGCGGCTTCGTGCTGATCGCCGTCGACTACCGGCCCTACGACATCCCCACCGCCTCGATGTCCCCCACGCTCCAGGTCGGGGACACCGTGCTGGCCCGCAAGGTCGGCGGCGGCTCGGTCGGCCGGGGCGACGTGGTGGTCTTCCGGGACCAGGCCTGGGGCGGCCAGCTCATGGTCAAGCGCGTGGTCGCGGTCGGCGGGGACACCGTCGCCACCACCCGGGAGGACCGCCGGCTGACCGTCAACGGTCAGCCCGTGGACGAGCCCTACCTGGCGGACCAGGGCCCGAAAGGCGGCGACTCCTTCAGCGTGACGGTGCCGCCGGGCCGCCTGTTCCTGCTCGGCGACAACCGGACGGGCTCGCTCGACTCCCGCACCCACCTGGAGGTCGACGGCGGGACCGTCCCGGCCGATGGGGTGGAGGCGAGGGTCGAGGCCACCCTCCTCCCGTCCGGCCGCACCGGTCTGCTGGACCGGACGACCGCCTTCGACGGCCTCGCCGGCCCGAAGGCCGGCTCGCCCGGCCCGCTCGCGCCGGCCGCGTACGCGACCGTTGGCGGCGCGGCGCTGATCATCGTGGTGTGTGCGGTGAGCGGGGTGGCGGGCCTGGCGCGCCGGTTCCGCCGGGTGGACGCGTCCTGACCGGGAGCGTCGCGGCGCGGCCCGCTCTGCCGAACATCGCCCCGGACGGCCGCGCCGGGTGGCAGGATCGGAAGCGCCACCGGCGCGGACGGAAGGAGCGTGGAGCGCGGCCATGACAGCACAGCGGCGGAAGGCCGCGCGGATCCTGCTGCTCGACGGGCTGGACCGCATCCTCCTGTTCCTGGGCGCCGACCCGGCCGAACCGCGCGAGACGTGGTGGTTCACGCCCGGCGGCGGCTTGGAGGCGGGGGAGGGCGTGCGGGAGGCCGCGGAGCGGGAGCTCGCGGAGGAGACGGGCTTGCGGGGTGTGGACCTGGGGCCCTTGGTGGCGTACGGCACGGTGTCGTTCTCCTTTCGGGGACAGCGCTACGAGCAGGAGCAGTGGTTCCACCTGGCCCGGACCGCCGAGACGGACCTGGACCTTTCGGGCATGGGCGAGGACGAACACGCCCAGCTGCTCGGGGCGCGCTGGTGGACGGTCGACGAGTTGAGGTCGACGGCCGAGACGGTCTATCCGGCCGGACTGGCGGACTTCCTGGAGCGACTGCTCAGGGATGGCCCGCCGGTCGATCCGGAACGGCTCTGAGCGTGGGTGCGGTGGTCCACAATGGGTGGACATGACGAGTTGAGGGGACGCCTGGATGAGTGCCGAAGATCTCGAGAAGTACGAGACCGAGATGGAGCTCAAGCTCTACCGGGAGTACCGGGACGTCGTCGGCCTGTTCAAGTACGTGATCGAGACCGAGCGACGGTTCTACCTCACCAACGACTACGAGCTGCAGGTGCACTCGGTCCAGGGCGAGGTGTTCTTCGAGGTGTCGATGGCGGATGCGTGGGTCTGGGACATGTACCGGCCGGCCCGGTTCGTCCGTAAGGTCCGGGTGCTGACCTTCAAGGACGTGAACATCGAGGAACTCGCGAAGAGCGACCTGGAGCTGCCCTCGGACGAGTCCGGCTTCGGGAACTGACGTTGAACGACTCGGGCCCGCGTTGTCCAGCCGAATTCCGCGTGAACGGGGCTTCTCACTCCTGAGGGTGACAGGAGTTGTCCACAGGCCCGAGTTATCCACAGGGGAGCGAAATTCCCCGGCCTGATCCTGCGCGACGGTGCAACCTCCTCGGCGGAGGTGGTCACCATGCAGCACACCGTCGTGCAGAACACGCGGAACACCGTCACTCAGGACGTCCGCGGGCCGGACCGGGCCGTACGGGCGCAGGCCGGACCGGACCGTGCCGAGACCGCGGGGAGCCCCCGAGGGGCCCCGGGCCGCGGCACCAACAACGGGCTCGGCCGCTACGGCGAGCGGGTCGCCGCCCGCCGCCTCACCGAGGCCGGGCTCCGCATCCTGGACCGCAACTGGCGCTGCGCCGAGGGCGAGCTGGACATCGTCGCCCTCGACGGCGACACCGTCGCGGTCTGCGAGGTGAAGACCCGCTCCGAGCGGGGCTTCCAACAGCCCAGCGAGGCCATCGACCAGGCCAAGGCGGCCCGGCTGCGGCGCCTCGCCGAGCGCTGGCTGGCCGAACGCTGGCCCGCCCACTTCGCCCGGCTCGCCGGGCCCGGGTACGAGCCCGGGCCGGCCGACCCGCAGTGGCCGCCCGCCCCGCCCGGGGGCGTGCGGATCGACCTGGTGGCGGTCATCAACCGGGCACGGGGTGCGGCCCTGGTCGACCACCTGCGGGGGGTGGTCTGACATGGCCTTCGCCCGCACCTGTTCGGTCGCCCTCGTCGGGGTCGACGGAGTGGTCGTCGAGGTCCAGGCCGATCTGGAGCCCGGGGTGGCCGCGTTCACCCTGGTCGGCCTGCCCGACAAGGCCCTCACCGAGGCCCGGGACAGGGTCCGTGCCGCCGTCTGCAACAGCGGAGAGGCGTGGCCGCAGCGCAAGCTGACGGTCGGTCTCAGCCCCGCCTCGGTGCCCAAGAGCGGCAGCGGCTTCGACCTCGCGGTGGCCTGCGCCGTGCTGGCCGCCGCCGAGCGGCTGGAGCCCGACTCCATCGCCGACCTGCTGCTCATCGGCGAGCTGGGGCTGGACGGCCGGGTTCGGCCGGTCCGCGGGGTGCTGCCCTCGGTGCTGGCCGCGGCCGACGCCGGGTACAAGAGGATCGTGGTCGCCGAGCAGACGGCGCCCGAGGCAGCACTCGTCCCCGGCGTGACGGTGATCGGCGTCCGCAGCCTGCGCGAACTGGTCGCGGTGCTCACCGGGATGCCCGTGCCGGAGGAGCCGCCCGACCCGATCGGCGGCCGGCCGGACCCGCTGATGGCCGGGCTGATGCTGCCCAGCGCGAGCGTCCGCGGCCTGCCCGCGGACCGGGCCCACCTCGACATGGCCGACGTGGCCGGCCAGTACGAGGCCAGGCGCGCCCTGGAGATCGCCGCCGCCGGCGGACACCACCTGTACCTGAAGGGCCCGCCGGGTGCGGGCAAGACGATGCTGGCGGAGCGGCTGCCCGCGCTGCTCCCGCCGCTGACCCAGAAGGAGGCACTGGAGGTCACCGCCGTGCACTCGGTGGCGGGCCTGCTCCCGGCCGGGCGACCGCTGATCGACACCGCGCCCTACTGCGCCCCGCACCACTCCACGACGATGCCCGCGATCGTCGGCGGCGGGAGCGGCCTGCCGAGACCGGGGGCGGTCTCGCTGGCCCACCGGGGCGTGCTCTTCCTGGACGAGGCACCAGAGTTCCCCGTCCGGGTGCTGGACGCGCTGCGCCAACCGCTGGAGTCCGGCGAGGTGCTGATCGCCCGCTCGGCCGGATCGCTCCGGCTGCCGGCGCGCTTCCTCCTCTGCCTGGCGGCCAACCCCTGCCCCTGCGGTCGGTACTCGCGGCGGGGCGAGGGCTGCGAGTGCACTCCCGTGATGGTCAGCCGCTACCAAGGGCGGCTGTCCGGGCCGCTGCTGGACCGGGTCGACCTCCAGGTCCAGGTCGCCCCGGTGACCAGGGCCGAACTCATGGAGCGCGACGCCTCGGCGGAGAGCACCGAGACCGTGGCGGCCCGGGTGCTGGCCGCCCGGGAGCGGGCGGCCGCCAGGCTGGCCAACACCCCGTGGCGGACCAACGCGGAGGTGCCGGGCCACGAGCTGCGCACCCGGTGGCAGCTCGCGCCGGACGCGCTCAACGACGCCGCCCGCCAGCTGGAGCGGGGGCTGCTCACCGCCCGGGGGCTGGACCGGGTGCTCCGGGTGGCCTGGACGGTCGCCGACCTCGCCGGCCGCGACCGTCCGGACCAGCGGGACGTGCGCACCGCCCTGGTCCTGCGCACCGGCGCGGAACAGGGCGGACTCCCGCTGACCGAGCGGGTCTTCGGCCGGCTCGGCGGCATCCCCGGCCAGCGCGGCGGCCCGAACGGCGGCCGGGCCGGTGCCCGCGACCGTGGACGAGCGGTCGACGACGACGAAAGCGGTGAGACGTGAACCAGTCGCTGAGGAACCCCCGGCCGCCCTTCGCGGACCGGACGGCGGTCGAACCCGAGCCGGAGCGCCTGGCCCGGGCCCTGCTCAACCGGGTCAGCGAGCCGGGGGACGCGGTGGTCGGCCGTTGGCTCGGCCGGCTCCCCGCGACCGAGGTCGTGCGGGCGATCCGGGACGGCACCGTCCCCGCGCACCCCGGACTGGACGCCGCCCGGCTCGCCGGCTACCAGGCACGACTCGCCGGTCCGGACCCGGCCGACGACCTGAAACGGGTACAGGACACGGGTGGGCGCTTCATCATTCCGGGGGACACGGAATGGCCCAGCCAACTGGACGACCTGGGCGACGGACGCCCGATCGGACTGTGGACGACCGGCACCGGATCGCTGCGGCTGCTGGCGCTCCGTTCGGTCGCGGTGGTGGGCTCCCGGGCCTGCACCGCGTACGGCGCCCACGTCGCGGGCGAACTGTCGGCCGAACTGGCCGAGCGCGGTTGGGTGGTGGTCTCCGGCGCCGCCTACGGGATCGACGCGGCGGCGCACCGCGGGGCGCTCGCGGTCGGCGGGACGACCGTCGCCGTGCTGGCCTGCGGGGTCGACGTGGCCTACCCCAAGGGGAATGCCGAACTGATCCGGCGGATCGGCGTCCAGGGCCTGCTGGTCAGCGAACTCCCGCCCGGCGAACACCCCAACCGGTTCCGCTTCGTCCTGCGCAACCGGGTCATCGCGGCGCTCACCCGGGGCACCGTGGTGGTGGAGGCGGCGATGCGCAGCGGCGCGCTGAGCACCGCGAGACGGGCGCGCGACCTCAACCGCCACACCATGGGCGTCGCCGGCCCGGTGACCTCCGAACTCTCGTCCGGGGTGCACGCCCTGATCCGCAGCGGGGCCGCCACCCTGGTCACCGACGCGGCCGAGGTCACCGAGCTGATCGGGGCGATCGGGGACGACCTGGCGCCGCAGCGGGCCGGTCCGGTGCTGCCCAGGGACCTGCTGGAGCCGGCGGTGGCCCGGGTCCTGGAGGCCGTCCCGGCGACGCCGGAGGGCGCGCCGATCGAGCGGTTGGCCCGGCAGTCCGGGCTGCCGCCGGACGAAGTGCTGCAGAAGCTCTACGAGTTGGGCTCGCTCGGCTTCGTGGAGCGGCACGGCGCGCACTGGCGCGTGGTGCGGAGGAGGTGAGCACGGGAACGGGGCGCGGCCCGGCACCGCGCACGACAGCGGAAACCGAGGGGAGAGGGGCGGAGGTGGACGGACGAGGGCGGAGGGCGGCGGAGGACCAACCGCGTCCGAGCGGTATCGCGCGGCTGACCTGCTGATCCGGTTCTTCCGATCGGGTGCCCGGTTCCGGCGGGCGAACGCCACCGGATCGGGGGACGACCGAGTGGCGGTAGCGCTTTGCATCGAGTCGGTCACGCTACGCTCCACCTGCCTTCCCTATCAGCACATGACTCGGCAGAACGGCGCAGACCTACGCATGCCCACACACATTCCCGGACACAGAGTGACCGGTGGCGCTCGGTCCTCGGGAGGGCCGAGGACCGAGCGGCGCCCCGTGAGCGAGTTCCCGTCGAAGCAGGCGGGGGCGATGGGAGGCCTGTCGCGCCAGGGCGGCCGGCCGGCGGCGGTGCCAGGCCAGCCTGCGGACGGCACGGCCGGCGAGGGTGCCACCGCCGACCAGGCGGCCGTGGAAGGCGCGGCCGCCACCGGTGCGCCCCGCTCGCCCGGCGACGCGCCGGCGCCCGACGCGACCGCCCCGCCGGTCTCCCCGCCCCGGCGGGAACGGGCGCCCGGAGCGCAGCGGGCCGGCGCACGCCCGGCCGCCGGGCGTGAGCCGGACGTCCGCGCGCCTGGCGGTGCCGCATCCGGCGGTGCCGCGCCCGATGGCGCCCCGCCGGCTGCCGCCGTGCCCCGGGCCGCCGCGCCCGAGGCGGCCGCACCCCGGGCCGCCGCGCCCGAGGCGGCCGAGCCCGAGGCCCAGGGCCGCAGCGCGCTCGAAGAGCTCTGGCGCGCCTACAAGGCCACCGGCGACGTCCGCCTGCGCGAGCAGCTGATCCTGCACTACTCACCGCTCGTCAAGTACGTGGCGGGCCGGGTCGGGGTCGGCCTGCCGGCCAACGTCGAGCAGGCCGACTTCGTCTCCTCCGGCGTCTTCGGACTCATCGACGCGATCGAGAAGTTCGACGTCGACCGGGCCATCAAGTTCGAGACCTACGCGATCAGCCGGATCCGCGGCGCGATCATCGACGAACTGCGGGCGCTGGACTGGATCCCGCGCTCCGTCCGGCAGAAGGCCAAGGCCGTCGAGCGGACGTACGCCACGCTGGAGGCCCGGCTGCGCCGGACGCCGCACGACCCCGAGGTCGCGGCCGAGATGGGCATCGCGATCGAGGACCTGCACGCCATCTTCAGCCAGCTGTCGCTGGCCAACGTGGTGGCACTGGACGAGCTGCTGCACCCGGTGGGGGAGGGCGGCGACCGGCTCAGCCTGATGGACACCCTGGAGGACCACGGCGCCGACAACCCGGTCGAGGTGGCGGAGGACCGCGAGCTGCGCCGTCTGCTGGCCCACGCGGTCAACACCCTCCCCGAGCGGGAGAAGACGGTGGTGACCCTCTATTACTACGAGGGCCTCACGCTCGCCGAGATCGGCCAGGTGCTCGGTGTGACGGAGAGCCGGGTGAGCCAGATCCACACCAAGTCCGTGCTCCAGCTGCGAGCCAAGCTGTCGGACGTCCGGTAGCGCCCGGGTCCGATGGCGCCCGGCTCCGGTGCGGGCCTGGTCCCGGCGGTGCCCGGCTCCCCTTCCAGCGGCCCGGGGCGGGCGGTCGGGCCCGTGCGTCCTTCGAACGCGCGGCACCGTATCGGCCGGACGTAGGGCTCCGTACAGTGGGTGCGTGCCCAAGATCCGAGCGGCCACGGTGGCCGAGCATCGCCAGCTGCAGCGGGCAGCCCTCCTCGACGCCGCCCGCACCCTGCTCACCGAGGGCGGCACGGAGGCCCTGACGTTCCCGGCTCTCGCGGCGCGCACCGGGCTGGCGCGCTCCTCGGTCTACGAGTACTTCCGTTCCCGCGCCGCCGTGGTCGAGGCGCTGTGCGAGGCGGACTTCCCGCTCTGGGCCGCCGAGATCGAGGCCGGCATGGGCAGCTGCGACACCGCGGCCGAGCGGATCGAGGCGTACGTCCGGGGCCAGTTGGCGCTGGCCACCGACCCGCGCCACCGGGCGGTCGTGGCGATCTCGGCGCTGGAACTCGACGAGGCGGCGCGCGAGCGGATCCGGACGGCGCACAAGAAGCTGGTCGGGCTGGTCGTCCAGGCGCTGGAGGACCTGGGCCACGAGCGCCCCCGGCTGGCCGCGGTCCTGTTGCAGGGGGTCGTGGAGGCCGCCGTCCGCCAGGTCGAGCAGGCGGCCGGCGGGGGCCGGGCGGGGTGTCTGACCGAACGCCCCGAGATGATCGCCGACGCGGCCGTCGCCCTGGCGCTGCACGGCCTCGACCGCTCCTGAGCCGCCCTGGCCCGTCGCACCCGGGCCGACCGCCGGGGCCGTGCCGCCCCTGACCCCCGCCCTGCCCAGCGGCAGCAGCCGTGCCGCACCCGTCCCGAACAGGGCCAGCGGGTCGAGGTAGCGGCGGCCGCGCAGCAGCCCCCAGTGCAGGCAGTCGCGCCCGGCGCAGTGCCGGCCGTCCGGGGCGAGCCGTCCGATCGGCTGACCGGCGGCCACGGTCGCGCCGACCGGTACGGCGCCCAGGACGGGCAGGTAGGTCGTCCGGAGCGGGGGACTGCCGGAGCCGGGGTGGGTGACGGTCACCACCGGGCGCCCCGCCACCAGTCCCGAGAACGTGACGACCCCTCCCGCGGCCGCGCGCACCTGCGCGCCCGGCGCGGCGGCGAGGTCCACCCCGCGGTGGCCGGCGGACCAGGGCTTCGGCGGCGGCTCGAAGCGCCCCAGCACGCCGCCGGGCCCGCCCACCGGCCAGGCCCGCCCGCCACCGCCACCACCGGCACCGCCGCCGCCTGCCGCCTCCGTGGCGAACCCCCGCGCGACGAAGCCCGCCACGGCATCGCCGCCCGGAACGGCCTCCGCCGCCCCGGCCGCCCCGGCCGCCGTCCCGGACGGCGCGAGCGGCAACAGCGACAGGACCATCACCGCCATCCCTGCACGAACAGTCATGCGCCCAGGCTCGACGCGCTCCCGCCGCTCGCACCACCCACTTCCGGATTCCTGTGGACAAACCGCCTCCCCGCCTCCCGTCCGTCCCCCCAACGGGTGTACGGATGCCGCCATCCGGTGTAGAAACGGCATGCGCGGGGAGTCCCGGCGGCATACCGCCGGGAGACGCCGGGCCCGATCGAGGCCCCTCCCGCCCACATGGGCGCGCCCGTCCCAGGCCCTCCGCCGGTCTCGGAGTCGCCCGCCCCTCGGCGCTTCCCGTACACTTCACACGCGACCCGGTCCGCCGGGTCGACTTCGCACGCCCCGCCACCGGTGGACGGACGTGGACGGACACGGTTCGACCGCAGCCCCCGCCTGGTGCGAGTGCCGCTCGGTCCGCCCGAGCCCGAATGGTCCCAGGACCGGGAGGGTGGGAGCGGCTCGGCACGTTCGGGGCGTCAGGCGTGGCTGTCACCTGGCTGCCACGGACAAACCGAGCCTGACCCGGCCGTGGGCGGCCACCCGATGCGGGAACGCCACAGCCGGGCCGTAACACCTGAGGAGCACGGCCATGGCCGTCGTCACGATGCGGGAGCTGCTGGAGAGCGGCGTCCACTTCGGTCACCAGACCCGCCGCTGGAACCCGAAGATGAAGCGCTTCATCATCACCGAGCGCAACGGCATCTACATCATCGACCTCCTGCAGTCGCTGAACTACATCGACCGCGCCTTCGAGTTCATCAAGGAGACCGTTGCCCACGGCGGCAGCGTCCTCTTCGTCGGCACGAAGAAGCAGGCCCAGGAGGCCATCGCCGAGCAGGCCACCCGCGTGGGCATGCCCTACGTGAACCAGCGCTGGCTCGGCGGCATGCTGACCAACTTCTCGACCGTCTACAAGCGTCTGCAGCGCCTCAAGGAGCTGGGCGAGCTGGACTTCTCGGACGTGGCCGGTTCCGGCCTCACCAAGAAGGAGCTCCTGGTCCTCCAGCGCGAGCACGACAAGCTGGAGAAGACCCTCGGCGGTATCCGCGACATGCAGCGCGTTCCCAGCGCCGTGTGGATCGTGGACACCAAGAAGGAGCACATCGCGGTCGGCGAGGCCCGGAAGCTCAACATCCCGGTCGTCGCCATCCTCGACACCAACTGTGACCCCGACGAGGTCGACTACAAGATCCCGGGCAACGACGACGCGATCCGCTCCGTCACCCTGCTGACCCGCGTGATCGCCGACGCCGTGGCCGAGGGTCTGAAGGCCCGCGCCGGTGTCGCCAAGGGCGACGCCAAGGCCGAGCCGGGCGCCGACCAGCCGCTGGCCGACTGGGAGAAGGACCTCATCGAGGGCGAGAAGAAGGCCGAGGAGGCCCCCGCCGCCGCCGAGGCCCCGGCCGCTGAGGCTCCGGCCGCCGAGGCTCCGGCCGAGCAGGCCTGACGTACCAAGGGTGAGGGGCACCGGCCGGTACGAAGCCGGCGGGTGCCCCTCTCTCCCGCGCCGGGACCGAACCACCGGTCCCGGCGCATCCCCACGCAGACACGCGAGACGCGAGAAGAGATTCACACCATGGCGAACTTCACCGCCGCGGACGTCAAGAAGCTCCGTGAGCTCACCGGCGCCGGCATGATGGACTGCAAGAAGGCCCTGGACGAGGCCGAGGGCAACGTCGAGAAGGCCGTCGAGCTCCTGCGCATCAAGGGCCAGAAGGGCGTTGCCAAGCGCGAGGGCCGTGACGCCTCCAACGGCGCCGTCTCCGCGCTGATCGCCGAGGACAAGAAGTCCGGCGTCCTGGTCGAGCTGAACTGCGAGACCGACTTCGTCGCCAAGGGTGACAACTTCGTCAAGGTCGCCGACGCGATCGCCGCCCACGTCGCCAAGACGGCCCCGGCCGACCTGGACGCCGCCCTGGCTTCCGAGATCGAGGCCGGCAAGACCGTCCAGCAGTTCGTGGACGAGGCCAACGCGACCCTGGGCGAGAAGATCGTCTTCCGTCGCTTCGCGCAGTTCGACGGTGACGGCTTCGTCGCGGTCTACCTGCACAAGACCAGCCCCGACCTGCCGCCGGCCGTCGGCGTCCTGGTCGAGCTGGACAAGGAGAACGCCGAGGTCGCCAAGGACGTCGCGCAGCACATCGCCGCCTTCGCTCCGAAGTACCTGTCCCGCGAGGAGATCCCGGCCGAGGCGCTGGAGAACGAGCGTCGCGTCGCCGAGGCCACCGCCCGCGAGGAGGGCAAGCCCGAGGCCGCCCTGCCGAAGATCGTCGAGGGTCGCGTCACCGGCTTCGTCAAGGAGAACTCCGTCCTGGAGCAGGCCTTCGCGAAGGACAACAAGAAGTCCGTCGCCAAGGTCCTCGAGGAGGCCGGCGTCTCCCTCAAGCGCTTCGCCCGCTTCCGCGTCGGCGCCTGAGCCACGTTCCCCCAGGTCCCCGGCCCCTCTAGGCTGGGAACCGCCCCCGCCCGCTGACCAGGGCGGGAGGAACGCCGAACGGGCTCACCCAGCGCCAACCGTCAACGGGCGGCCCGCGTCGGCACCATGAACGACGAGGAGGCCATTGCCGTGCAGGACACCGAACCGGTTCCCGCGGCAGTGGCCTCCTCGCGTGTACGCGCAGACCGGGGCCCCGCACGCCCGGGTCTGTGAGCCAGCAGGTGCAAAAAGGAGAAGTCCATGCAGGAGACGCAGGAGACCGCACAGGACCCCAAGGCCGGTTCGCGCCGCCGGGTGCTGCTGAAGCTGTCCGGTGAGGCCTTCGCCGGTGGCGGCGGGCTCGGCGTCGACCCGGACGTCGTGCACGCGATCGCCCGTGAGATCGCCACGGTCGTCCGCGCCGGTACCGAGGTCGCGGTGGTCATCGGCGGCGGGAACTTCTTCCGGGGCGCCGAGCTGCAGGTCCGCGGCATGGACCGGGCCCGCTCCGACTACATGGGCATGCTCGGCACCGTCATGAACTGCCTGGCGCTGCAGGACTTCCTGGTCAAGGAGGGCATCGAGACCCGGGTCCAGACCGCCATCACGATGGGCCAGGTCGCCGAGCCGTACCTCCCGCTGCGGGCCGTCCGGCACCTGGAGAAGGGCCGTGTGGTGATCTTCGGCGCCGGTATGGGCATGCCGTACTTCTCCACCGACACCACCGCCGTCCAGCGCGCCCTGGAGATCCACGCGGACGTCCTGCTGATGGGCAAGAACGGCGTGGACGGCGTCTACGACTCCGACCCCCGGACCAACCCGGACGCGGTCAAGTTCGACGCCCTGGAGTACTCCGAGGTCATCGCGCGCGACCTCAAGGTCGCCGACCTCACCGCGATCACGCTGTGCAAGGACAACAACCTCCCGATGCTGGTCTTCGAACTGCTGGCGGAGGGCAATATCGCGCGTGCGGTGAAGAGTGAGAAGATCGGCACACTCATCAGCCAGGATTCCGTCCGGGCCTGAGCAGCAATCAGCCGTACCGGACGGCGCCGACGCCGTGGCCGGCCTCGACGCCGGGGCCGGTCGGGACCACAGCAGATGAACCGGACAGGGAGACCACAGTGATCGAAGAGACCCTCCTCGAGGCCGAGGAGAAGATGGAGAAGGCCGTCCTCGTCGCCAAGGACGACCTCGCGGCCATCCGCACCGGCCGCGCGCACCCGGCGATGTTCGCCAAGATCGTCGCCGAGTACTACGGCGCCATCACGCCGATCAACCAGCTCGCCTCGTTCTCGGTGCCGGAGCCGCGGATGGCGGTCGTCTCGCCGTTCGACAAGACCGCGCTGAAGGCCATCGAGCAGGCGATCCGCGACTCCGACCTGGGCGTCAACCCGTCCAACGACGGCTCGATCATCCGGGTGGTGCTGCCCGAGCTGACCGAGGAGCGCCGCCGCGAGTTCATCAAGATCGCGCGGACCAAGGGCGAGGACGCCAAGGTCTCGATCCGCTCGGTGCGCCGCAAGGCCAAGGACGCCATCGACAAGCTGGTGAAGGACGGCGAGGTCGGCGAGGACGACGGCCGCCGCGCCGAGAAGGAGCTCGACGACACCACGGCCAAGTACGTGGCCCAGGTCGACGAGCTGCTGAAGCACAAGGAAGCCGAGCTGCTCGAGGTCTGATGAACGACGCCCCTGACGCCCCTGGCTACTGGGGCCCGTCCGACCAGCAGTTCCAGCCCTACCGGCCGGCGCCGCAGCCGCAGGCACCCCGTACCCCGGCCCATCCGGCGCCGGGGTACGGCGAGTACCCGGCTCCCGCGCCGGTCCCGGGCCGCCCCGGTGCCCCGGCCGCCCACCCGGGCGCGCCGGGCGGCGGCGGCCTCCGTTCGGATCACCCGCAGCAGCCTCCGGTGTACTGGGGCGGCGACGCGGAGGAGACTCAGGTCATGCCTCCCGTACCGGCCGACCCCGGCCCGTTCCCCGGTGCGCCCGATCCCGGCCCGCAGGCCGCGGACGGTGCCGGCCCGGCCCGGGCGGCCGGCCGGCTGAGCGGAGGCCCGCTGTTCCGCGACGAGCCGTCCGCTCCGGAGGCCCCCGGCGGGTCGGAGACCGTCGTGCTGCGCGCGATAACCGGCGACGCCACTCCCGCCCCCGGCCACGGCACCCCGCCGTACCCGGGGGCTCCGGTGCATCCCGCGCCGCCGCCGAGCCACCCGGCGGCCGGGCAGCCCCACTTCGTGCCGTCGTCCCATCCAGGGCAGGAGACACCCGTGGCCGCCCAGCCCGCCCCGCAACCGGAGCCGCGCAAGCAGCGCGGCGGCCGCAACCTCCAGGCCGCCATAGGCGTGGGGGTCGGCCTCGGCGCGGTGATCGTCGCCTCGCTGTTCGTGGTGAAGGCGCTGTTCCTGGTCGTCGTGATGGCTGCCGTGGCGGTCGGCGTCTGGGAGCTGACCAGCCGGCTCTCCGAGCGCAAGCAGATCAAGGCGCCGCTGGTGCCGCTGGTCGTGGGCGGCGTCGCCATGGTCGCCACCGGCTACTGGTCGGGCGTCCAGTGGGCGGCGGCCTCGCTCGCGCTGACCGGGCTGGCGGTGATGGTCTGGCGGATGGCCGAGCCGCCGGAGAACTACCTGCGCGACATAACGGCAGGTGTGTTCACCGCCTTCTACGTGCCGTTCCTGGCGACCTTCGTGGCGTTGATGCTGGCGGCGGACGACGGCCCCCAGCGGATCGTGCTGTTCCTGATCGTCACGATCTGCAGCGACACCGGCGCCTACGCGGTGGGCTACAAGTTCGGCAAGACCAAGCTGGCCCCGACGATCAGCCCGGGAAAGACCCGGGAGGGCCTGGCCGGCGGCATCGCGCTGTCGATGCTGGCGGGCGCCCTGCTGATGCAGCTGATCATCGACGACGGCAGCTGGTGGCAGGGCCTGATCCTGGGCGGCTGCGCGGCGGTCACCGCGACCCTGGGCGACCTGGGCGAGTCGATGATCAAGCGCGACCTCGGGATCAAGGACATGGGCACGCTGCTGCCCGGCCACGGCGGGATCATGGACCGGCTGGACTCGCTCCTGCCGACCGCCCCGGTGGTCTGGCTGCTGCTGGCGGCCTTCGTCGGCAGCTGACCCGCTGGTCGCGGGGGGGGGGCCGCGGCCCCGGGGGCGGGGGCCGGGGGGGGGGGGGGGGCGGGGCCCCCCCCCCCCCCGACCCCCGGGCCAGCCCAAGTGGGGGCGCGCGGCGCGCCCCCCCCCCCCCCCCC
>NZ_JBMVFA010000030.1:99098-113144 GCF_049543595.1 Kitasatospora sp. NPDC094028
GGGGGGGGGGGGTGCCTTCCCTCGGGGGGGGGGGGGGGGGGGGGGGGGGGGGGGCCGGGGGCGGGGGGGGGGGGGGGGGGGGGGGGGGGGGGGGGCCCGGGGGGGGGGGGGGGGGCCCCCGGGGGGGGGGGGGCGGGGCCCCCCCCGCGTCTGCGACACTGGAACAACCATGCCTAAGCCCGGAGAACTCACCTTTGTCGCGCCGCGCGGCGCCAAGCCCCCGCGACACCTCGCCGACCTGAGCCCCGCCGAGCGCAAGGAGGCCGTCGCCGAGCTGGGCGAGCAGGGCTTCCGCGCCAAGCAGCTCTCCAACCACTACTTCGGCCGGATGTCGAACGACCCGGCGACCTGGACGGACATCCCCGCGGCGAGCCGGGAGAAGCTCACCGAGGCGCTGCTGCCCGACCTGATGAACGTCGTCCGGCACGTCTCCTGCGACGACGACGCGACCCGCAAGACGCTCTGGCGGCTGTTCGACGGCACGCTGGTCGAGTCCGTGCTGATGCGCTACCCGGACCGGGTCACCATGTGCATCAGCTCGCAGGCCGGCTGTGGCATGAACTGCCCGTTCTGCGCGACCGGCCAGGCGGGGCTGACCCGCAACCTGTCCACCGCGGAGATCGTCGAGCAGATCGCCGCCGGGATGCGCTCGCTCAAGTCGGGCGAGGTCCCCGGCGGCGAGGCGCGGCTGTCGAACGTGGTCTTCATGGGCATGGGCGAGCCGCTGGCCAACTACAACCGGGTGCTGGCCTCGATCCGCCGGCTGACCGACCCGGCGCCGGACGGCTTCGGCCTGTCCCAGCGCGGGATCACCGTCTCCACGGTCGGCCTGGTGCCGGCGATGCACCGCTTCGCCGACGAGGGCCTGAGCTGCCGGCTGGCGCTCTCGCTGCACGCCCCGGACGACGAGCTGCGCGACGAGCTGGTGCCGGTGAACACCCGGTGGAAGGTCGCCGAGGTGCTGGACGCGGCGTGGAACTACGCGGAGAAGTCCGGCCGCCGGATCTCCATCGAGTACGCGCTGATCAAGGACATCAACGACCAGGCGTGGCGGGCGGACCTGCTCGGCCGGCTGATCAAGGGCAAGCGGGTGCACGTGAACCTGATCCCGCTGAACCCGACGCCCGGCTCCAAGTGGACGGCCTCGCGGCCCGAGGACGAGCGCGAGTTCGTTCGCCGGCTGCAGGCGCACGGCGTGCCGACGACCGTCCGCGACACCCGCGGCCAGGAGATCGACGGCGCCTGCGGTCAGCTGGCCGCGGCCGGCTGACCAGGGAGAGGGCCTAACGCAGCCCGGCGGCCGCCAGTGCGGCGGTCGCCCCGCCGGTCAGCAGCAGGGTGGTGCCGACCGCCAGGGTGCGCAGCGCGACCGCGCCGACCAGCAGCCGGGGCGAGGTGCCCAGGCGCAGCAGGGCGCCGGTGACGGCCCGGCGGTCGGTGCGGACCTCGGCGAGGCGCGCGACCACCGCGGCGGCGGCGCACCCGAGCACCAGGCCGGCCTCGACGGCGGGCAGGGCGTCGGCGCTGTCCGGAGTGCCGATCCAGTAGCGGATGGTGGTGAGCACCACCGCGAGGACGAGGGTGAGGACGGCCAGCGGCGGGCCGAGCCGGCGGGCCTGGGCGGTGAGCCCGCGGCCGGCCAGCAGTCGCAGCGGGGTGGGTCGGCCGAGCGCGAGCAGCCGGCCGGTCCAGCCGAGCAGCGGGCCGGTGAGCAGGGCCAGGCCGAGGGCGCTGGCGGCCCAGCCGCCGAGGGCGGCGGTGCTGGTGGAGCCGAGCCCGGCGGGCAGGTGGATGGGGCGGCCGTCCGCGGCGGCGCCGGGCCGCAGGGCGATGAGTTCGAGGGCGGCGCCGATCACCACGAGCCCGATCGGCAGCGCGATCCGCCAGGCGCCGAAGCCGGTGCGGCCGCGGGGGCGGCCGCCGGGCAGGGTCTCGGCGAGCGGCACCGCGCAGGCGGCGGAGATCCCGGAGGTGAGCGGCACCAGGGCGAGCAGGGTGACGGGCGCGGCGGCGGGCAGCGGGACGCCCATGCCGAGGTCGGGGGCGAGCGAGGGCCCGGCGATGTCGTTGCGCAGGACCAGGAAGAGCAGCAGGGTGAGCACGCTGCCGAGGGTGCAGGCGAGGGCGACCTCGCCGGCGATCAGGGCCCGGATCCGGGCGGAGCCGGCGCCGGCGGCGGTGAGTCCGGCGATCCGGGCGGGCCGGCGGGCGGGCACCGAGCGGGCGGCGACGGCCGAGAACCAGGCGACGGCGACGAGCGGCGGCACGCACCAGAGCAGCCGGACCAACGGGTCGGTGCCGCCGTGCGGGTCGCTCATGGCCCGGCCGAGGGAGCGCAGCAGGAAGGCGGCGACCAGGGCGGCGGCCACCGCGGTGAGCAGCCAGCGGCCGAGGTCGGACACCCGGTAGCCCCGGGCCAGGCGGAGGTAGAACACGGCGACTCTTTCAGCGGCTCGGTGTCGTCAGCGGCGGGTGGCCGTGACGGCGGACGCGCCGGCCGTGCCCGGGGCGGTGCCGCCGCGCGGGACGGGGGCGGCGGGTGCGGTGAGCCGTCCGTCGACGAGGGCGACGGCGCGGTCCGCGAACCGGACGAGCTCGGGGTCGTGGGTGGCCAGGACGAGGGTGAGCTGGTGCGAGCGGGCCGCGCTGGTCAGTATCCGCAGGACCTGGTCGGCGGCCTCGCGGTGCAGCGGAGCGGTGGGGTCGTCGGCGAAGACGACGGGCGGCAGCGGGGCCAGTGCGCGGGCGACGGCGATCCGCTGGCGCTGGCTCTGGACCAGCCGGTCGGGGCGCTGCCGGGCGATGTGGCCGACGTCGAGGCGCTCCAGCCATTCGTCCGCGGCGGTGTAGGCGGCCTTGTGGCCGGCGCCGGCGAGCAGGAGCGGCAGGGCGACGTTCTCCCGGGCGGTCAGTTCGGGCACCAGGTGGGGCTCGGAGCCGACGAAGCCGAAGCGGTCGCGGCGGAGCCGTTCGCGGCCGGTCCGGCCGAGGGTGTGCACGGGGGCGCTGTTGAACCAGACCTCGCCCTCGTCGACCGGGAGCTGGGCGGAGAGGCAGCCGAGCAGGGTGCTCTTGCCGGAGCCGCGCGGGCCGGTGACGGCGAGCACCTCGCCCTCGCGGACGCCGATCGAGATGCCGCGCAGGGCGGGGGTGCCGTCGTGGGACTTGACGATCCCTCGGGCCCACAGCACGTCGTTGTCGGGCGGTGCCGCTGGCATGGGGTTCCATCCTGGGTGGCCGCAGGGATATGACAGTCGTCAGATTAGAACGACCGGGGACGGGCGCGGTTGCGGCGCACTGGTCCATCACGGGCAAATCACCCGCATTCAGGCATGTTTGGTCGTGCGACTGTGATGCGACGGTGATCCACGGTGATGCCGTGCGGTGGCGTGCGGCGGTGTGTGACGGTTCGGCGGGCCCGGGGTGAACGCCGAAGGGCGGCCCCGCGGTGAAGCGGGACCGCCCTTCGGCGGAGGGTGGGGAAGAGGGCTCAGGGGATCAGAGCTTCGCCCACGCGTCGGTGAGGCTGGTCCGCAGGATCTGCTCGATCTCGTCGAAGGTCGACTGGTCGGAGATCAGCGGCGGGGCCAGCTGGACGACCGGGTCGCCACGGTCGTCGGCGCGGCAGTACAGGCCGTTGTCGAAGAGGGCCTTCGAGAGGAAGCCGTAGAGCACGCGCTCGGTCTCCTCGTCGTTGAAGGTCTCCTTGGTGACCTTGTCCTTGACGAGCTCGATGCCGTAGAAGTAGCCGTTGCCGCGGACGTCGCCGACGATCGGCAGGTCGCGCAGCTTGCTCAGGGTGCCCAGGAAGGCCGACTCGTTGTCGAGCACGTGCTGGTTCAGGCCCTCGCGCTCGAAGATGTCGAGGTTGGCGAGCGCCACGGCCGAGGAGACCGGGTGGCCGGCGAAGGTGTAGCCGTGCAGGAAGGTGTTGTCGCCCTTGTAGAACGGCTCGGCGATGCGGTCCGAGATGATCGTGGCGCCGATCGGGGAGTAGCCCGAGGTCATGCCCTTGGCGCAGGTGATCATGTCCGGGACGTAGCCGAACTTGTCGGCGCCGAACATGGTGCCGAGGCGGCCGAAGGCGCAGATGACCTCGTCCGAGACCAGCAGCACGTCGTGGCGGTCGCAGATCTCGCGCAGGCGCTGGAAGTAGCCGGGCGGCGGCGGGAAGCAGCCACCGGCGTTCTGGACCGGCTCGACGAAGACGGCGGCGACGGTCTCGGGGCCCTCGAAGAGGATGGCCTCCTCGACCTGGTCGGCGCACCAGCGGCCGTAGGCCTCGGGGTCGACGGTGCCGTCCGGGCCCGCCAGGTAGTGCGGGGCGCGGTAGATGTTGGTGTTCGGGGCCTTGTGGGTGCCCGGCACCAGCGGCTCGAACGGGGCCTTCAGGCCCGGCAGGCCGGTGATCGAGAGGGCGCCCTGCGGGGTGCCGTGGTAGGCGATCGCGCGGGAGATCACCTTGTACTTGGTCGGCTTGCCGATCAGCTTGAAGTACTGCTTGGCGAGCTTCCAGGCGGTCTCGACGGCCTCGCCGCCGCCGGTGGAGAAGAAGACCTTGTTCAGGTCGCCCGGGGCGTAGTTGGCCAGGCGCTCGGCCAGCTCGACGGCCTTGGGGTGCGCGTAGCTCCAGATCGGGAAGAACGCGAGTTCCTTGGCCTGCTTGGCGGCGACCTCGGCGAGCTCGGTGCGGCCGTGACCGGCCTGCACGACGAACAGGCCGGCCAGGCCGTCGATGTACTTCCGGCCCTTGTCGTCCCAGATGTACGTGCCCTCGCCCTTGACGATGGTCGGCACGGGGGAGTTCTCGTACGACGACATGCGGGTGAAGTGCATCCACAGGTGGTCGTAGGCGGTCTTGGAAAGGTCCTTCTGCGCCGGGTCGGCTGTCATCGGGTGCCCCAGGTGTAGGTCTGTTTCCGGAGCTTCAGGTAAACGAAGCTCTCGGTGCTCCGCACGCCGGGAAGCGCGCGGATGCGCTTGTTGATCATTTCGAGCAGGTGCTCGTCGTCCTCGCAGACCAGTTCGGCCAGGAGGTCGAACGAGCCTGCGGTGCAGACGACGTAGTCGACCTCGTCGAGGGCGGCCAGCGCGTCGGCGACGGGCTCGATGTCGCCCTCGACCCGGATCCCGACCATCGCCTGGCGGGTGAAGCCGACGGTGAGCGGGTCCGTGACGGCGACGATCTGCATCACGCCCTGGTCGAGCAGCTTCTGGACGCGCTGGCGCACGGCCGCCTCGGACAGGCCGACGGCCTTGCCGATGGCGGCGTACGGGCGGCGCCCGTCCTCCTGGAGCTGCTCGATGATCGCCTTGGAGGCGGCATCGAGGGGAACGCTCGCGTTCCGGTCGCGGTTGGCCACGCGGCCACTGTGCCCGATCGTTCCCCTGTTCGCAAGCGCGGAAACTGCTGATTTCGTCGAGATCTCGGAAAACCCGTACGGATTTCATCGCCATCGTGGACTCGACCTGTCGATCACGGCAGTCGTACGGCTACTGTGGCACGGTACGCGCGCCGCCCCGCGGCACCGCGCGCGTACCGCCACCAGTGGACCGCGACGCCCCAGGCCCGGCCACTCGGCACCCTTCGTACGGCGGACCCGCCGACGTACCATGGCGCCGGAATCTGCAATGCCGCAGGCCCAGACCGAGGAGAAGATCCGTGAGCGACCTTCGCACGCTGCGCAACTACATCAACGGTGAGTTCGTCGACGCGGCAGACGGCCGCACGCTCGACATCGTCGACCCGACCACCGGCGAGGCGTACGCGACCTCGCCGCTGTCCGGCGCCGCTGACGTGGACGCGGCCATGGCCTCGGCCGCCGCCGCGTTCCCGATCTGGCGCGACGCCACCCCGAGCACCCGCCAGAAGCTGCTGCTCAAGATCGCCGACGCGGTCGAGACCCGGGCCGACGAGATCGTCGACGCGGAGGTCCGCAACACCGGCAAGCCGCGCGGGCTGACCCTCTCCGAGGAGATCGGCCCGATGGTGGACCAGATCCGCTTCTTCGCCGGTGCCGCCCGCCTGCTGGAGGGCAAGGCCGCCGGTGAGTACATGGACGGGATGACCTCGATCATCCGCCGCGAGCCGGTCGGCGTCTGCGCCCAGGTCGCGCCGTGGAACTACCCGATGATGATGGCCGTCTGGAAGTTCGCCCCGGCCATCGCCGCGGGCAACACCGTGGTGCTGAAGCCCTCGGACACCACCCCGGCCTCCACCGTGCTGCTGGCCGAGATCATCGGCGGCGTGCTCAAGGAACTCGACCTGCCGGCCGGCGTCTTCAACGTCATCTGCGGCGACCGCGAGACCGGCAAGCTGATGGTCGAGCACCGGACCCCGGCGATGGCCTCCATCACCGGCTCCGTCCGCGCCGGCATCCAGGTCGCCGAGTCGGCCTCCAAGGACGTCAAGCGCGTCCACCTGGAGCTCGGTGGCAAGGCCCCGGTCGTGGTCTTCGAGGACGCCGACATCGCCGAGGCCGTCGAGGGCATCTCGGTCGCGGGCTTCTTCAACGCCGGCCAGGACTGCACCGCCGCCACCCGCGTGCTGGTGCACGAGTCGATCCACGACGCGTTCGTCGAGGCGCTGGCCAAGGCCGCGGCCGAGACCAAGACCGGCGGCGTCGACGACGAGGACGTGCTCTACGGCCCGCTGAACAACGCCAACCAGCTGAAGCAGGTCGCCGGCTTCATCGAGCGCCTCCCCGCCCACGCCAAGGTCGAGACCGGTGGCCACCAGGTCGGCGACAAGGGCTACTTCTACGCCCCGACCGTCGTCTCCGGCCTGAACCAGGACGACGAGATCATCCAGAACGAGGTCTTCGGCCCGGTCATCACCGTGCAGAAGTTCACCGACGAGGACCAGGCCGTCGAGTACGCCAACGGCGTCGAATTCGCGCTGGCCTCCTCGGTGTGGACCAAGGACCACGCCCGGGCCATGCGGATGTCCCGCCGCCTGGACTTCGGCTGCGTCTGGATCAACACCCACATCCCGCTGGTCGCCGAGATGCCGCACGGCGGCTTCAAGAAGTCGGGCTACGGCAAGGACCTGTCCTCGTACGGCTTCGAGGACTACACCCGGGTCAAGCACGTCATGACCGCGATCTAGCGGGTCGTGACCGTCCGACGCAGGATGACCGCGATCTGAGTCGGTCCGCAGGTCGAACGAACGAACAGTTGGCGGGCCCGGGTCGACACGACCCGGGCCCGCCCGCCTTTGCACCCTGTCGGTGCGGCGCGCGAGCGGCTGACAGCATGGAACTGCCCGGGCGGGCCGGAACTCCCTAGCCTTACCGCCATGAGCATCCCCACCGCTGACTCAGCCGCCGGCCGGGCGGTCAAGGCCGCCGACCGCGCGCACGTCTTCCACTCGTGGTCCGCCCAGGCGCTGATCGACCCCCTCGCGGTGGCCGGCGCCGAAGGCTCGTACTTCTGGGACTACGACGGCAACCGCTACCTCGACTTCTCCTCGCAGTTGGTCAACACCAACATCGGCCACCAGCACCCGAAGGTGGTCGCCGCGATCCAGGAGCAGGCGGCGAAGCTCTGCACCCTCGCGCCCGGCTTCGCGGTCGAGCCGCGCAGCGAGGCCGCCCGGCTGATCGCCGAGCGCACCCCCGGCGACCTGGACAAGATCTTCTTCACCAACGGCGGCGCCGAGGCCAACGAGAACGCCATCCGGCTGGCCCGGCTGCACACCGGCCGGCAGAAGGTGCTCGCCACCTACCGCTCGTACCACGGCGCCACCGCCAACGCGATCGCCCTCACCGGCGACCCGCGGCGCTGGCCGAACGAGACCGGCGTCTCCGGCGTGGTGCATTTCTGGGGCCCGTACCCCTACCGCTCCAACTTCCACGCCGAGAACGAGGCGCAGGAGTGCGAGCGCGCGCTCGCGCACCTGGAGCAGGTGATCGCCTTCGAGGGGCCCGGCACCGTCGCGGCGATCATCCTGGAGACGGTGGTCGGCACCGCGGGCATCCTCGTCCCGCCGCCGGGCTACCTGGCCGGGGTGCGGGAGATCTGCGACCGGTACGGCATCGTCTTCATCCTCGACGAGGTGATGGCCGGCTTCGGGCGCACCGGCGCGTGGTTCGCCGCCGACCACTGGGGGATCACCCCGGACCTGCTGACCTTCGCCAAGGGCGTCAACTCCGGCTACGTGCCGCTGGGCGGCGTCGCGATCAGCGCGGAGATCGCGGCCGACTTCGCCGAGCGGCCGTTCCCCGGCGGGCTCACCTACTCCGGGCACCCGCTCGCCTGCGCCTCGGCCGTCGCCACCCTCAACGCCATGGCGGAGGAGGGCATCGTCGAGAACGCCGCGCACATCGGCGAGACCGTGCTCGGCCCCGGCCTGCGCGAACTGGCCGAACGGCACCCCTCGATCGGCGAGGTCCGCGGGCTCGGCGTGTTCTGGGCGCTCGACCTGGTGAAGGACCGGGAGACCCGCGAACCGCTCGTCCCGTACAACGCGGCCGGCGCCGACAACGCGCCGATGGCCGAGCTGGCCGCCGCCTGCAAGCGGCGCGGGCTGTGGCCGTTCGTCAACATGAACCGCTTCCACGTCGTCCCGCCGTGCACCGTCACCGAGGAGGAGACCAAGGCGGGCCTCGCGGTGCTCGACGAGGTGCTGTCGCTCACCGACGCGCACACGGTCTGACGATCAGTCATATCCAGCCCCGAGTGCGCTCGTTCGCCCGGGGCCGCCGCTATCGGCGGACGGCGTCCAGGGCGAGCAGCGCGACGTGCAGGGACAGGCAGGACTCCACCTGGTCGAGGTCCACGCCGAGGATGCGCTCCACCTTGTGCAGCCGGTCGTAGAAGGACGGCCGGGACAGGTGCGCGGCGTCGGCCGCCGCGGACTTGTTCCGGCCCTGCTCCAGGTAGATCCGCAGCATCTGCACCAACTGCCCGTTGTGCTCGGCGTCGTGGGCCAACAGCGGCCCCAACTCCCGCTCCACGTAAGTCTGCAGGCGGGCGTCGTCGCGCAGCAGATGCAGCAGGCCGCGCAGCCGGACGTCCGGCAGCCGGTAGTAGGCGGCGGCCCGCGCGCCGCCGGGGGCGTCGTGCAGTGCGGCGTCGGCGACCTGGGTGGCCTCCAGCAGGGTGCGCCGGGCGTCCCGGACGGCGCCGACCGAGGAACCGACCGCGACCACCGGGCCCCCGGCCCCGGCCTCCGCCCACCCGGCCTCGGCGGACATCCGGCGCAGCGCGGCCGAGAAGGAGTCCAGCGCCGCGTGCTCGTCCTGCTGCGCGCCGAGCGCGATCAGCAGGCCCACGCCCTCGTCGTCCAGCGCGCCGACCAGGGCCGACAGCCGGCAGGCCCGGACGGCGCCGGCCGCCAGCTCGGTGAAGTCGCGCAGCCGGGCCTGCGCCTCCAGCGCGGCGGGGATCGGCGCGCGCCGCCGGCGCAGCACCACCCCGACCAGCCGGCGGCCCTCCAGCGGAACGCCGAGCGCCTGGGCCCGCAGCGCCACCTCGGCGACGGTCAGCGCGTGGGTGAGGATGCCGGACAGCAGGGTGCGGTGGGTCTGCCGCTCCAGGCTCTCCCGGTCGCGCACCACCAGCCGGTTGAGCGCCAGCGCGGACGCGCCGCGCTCCAGCAGCATGGCGTGCGGGTGCGGCTCACCCCCGGGCAGCGGGCCGGGCTCCTGGACGAGGACCAGCCGGCCCCAGTCCTGGCCCCGGGCACCGACCGCGGTCACCAGCCAGCCGCTGCGCGGGTCGTGGCCGGTGCGGCCGGGCGGGCGGACCCCGCGCGAGCGGCGCTCCCAGTCCTCCAGCACCTCGGCCTCCGGGCGCCCGGCGGTGTCGTGGGCGAGCACCTGGTGCGCCAGGTTCTCCAGCACGACCGGCGCGCCCGCCATCCGCGCCACCTGGCGGATCACCTCGGGCGGCTCGGCGCCCTCCACCACCAGCTCGTTGAACACCTGGTGGACGGACTCGGAGATCCGCAGCTGCTCCAGCTGGGCGTTGACCACCAGGGCGTGCACAGCCTCGGTGACGGCGACGAAGCGCACCTCGCGGCGGAGGGTGATCAGCGGTAGCCCGCGCTGCTCGGCGGCGCGCACCAGCGCGCGGGGGAGCGCGTCGAGGTAGCGCCGGCCGTACTCGACCACCAGTCCGGCCACGCCGAGCTCGTCCAGGTCCCGGACGTAGCGGGCCAGGCCGTCGCGGTCCTCGGGCAGCGCGATGCCGGTGGTCAGCACCAGCTCGCCGCCGCGCAGCATGCCGGCGACGTCGGCCAGTTCGATGACGTGGACCCAGCGGACCGGCCGCTCCAGGTGGTCGCCGCCGGCCACGACCTGGGGCAGACCGCGTCGCATCACCTCCAGGTCGAGCACGCGGGCGACGGTGGGGAGCATCGCGGGCCTCCAGGCGGGGGGAGGGGCCGGGTTCCGGAATGCGGGAATTCCGCGAATCCCGGAATTCCGGACCAGGGTGTCAGGTGAATCATCCATCGTGGCGACGTCCTGTTGTTCGTCCTGCCGTCCAGTCGTTCTTTCCGCCCGGCAGAGCCGTCGCCCGGGAAAGCGTGGCCCGACCCGTGTAAGAGAAGGCGGCCGTCCGCCTCTCCTTCGTGACGGCGGGTCGCGATCGCCCCGCCGCACCCCAGCGGTACGAGTGGCGAGAAGCGGGGAGAGACGACATGGAGAGCACCGGACTGCACTGGCTCACCCGGGTGATGCCGGACCCGGCGGCCTTCCGGGCCCACTGGGAGCGCACCGGACTGGGACTGATGCCGCTGCCGGCCGGCCGGCACTGGGACGTCCTGTCCGTCCCCGGGCGGCTCGGGCACCCCGCCCTGGAGGTCCTGGACGCCGGCCCGTGCGGCCCGGTCCTCGCCGACTTCGACGAGGACCTGGTCAGCTTCCTGGTGCCGGTCGGCACCGCCGCCCGCTGGGTCGGGACCGGCGTGCGCGGCTCCGGGGAGGGCACCTGGATCGTCGTCCCGCACCCCGACCGGGTCAGGCGCCGGGTGCGGTGGCTGGTGCCGCCGGACGGGTCCGGCCGGCTCACCGACCCGATGCTGCTGGAACTGGCGCTGCACGAGGCGGCGGCCGGGCTCAGCGACTGGTGAAGCCGGTGGCGCCGTCGAGCGGCCGCGCGATCGGGTGGGCGCATGATCGGGTGGGTGCGCGATCGGACGGCGGCGCGCGCAGTGGGCGGTCGCGTCAGACTGGAGACGTGACCACCGCCCCGCACGCCGTCGACCCGTCCCTGCGCCCGGGCCCGGCCCAGCTGCGCCTCGCCGCCCTCGCCGCGCCCGTCTGCACGCGGTACGGGCTCGCGCTGGCCGGCGGGCACGCGCTGCGCGCCCACGGCGTGGCGGCGTGCGCGCAGGACGGGCTGACCCTGGCCACCGGCGGGGCCGACCTGCCGGAGGTGGCCGCCGCGCTGACCGAGGCCTACCGGGCGGCGGGCGGCGGCGTGGCCGAGCGCCCCGGCACGCCCCGGTTGGAACAGCTCACCGTGCGGCTGGCGCTCGGCGCGCGCACGCACTCGGTCGAGCTGCGGAAGGAGCCGCTCGGCCACCAGCCGGTCCGGCTCGACCTCGGTGCCCCCGGGCCGGACGACGAGACGGTGACGCTGCCGGTCGTCGCCCTGGAGGACGCGGCGGCGCTCACCACCACCTTGCTCGTCGACCGGGGCATGCCGCGCGACCTGATCGACGTCCACGCCCTCACCGCCAACTACCGGGAGGGTGAACTGATCGCGATGGCAGGGGAGTTGGACCCGGATTTCCAGCCCTCCGGGCTCGCCGACCGGCTGGAGACCCTGGCCGAGGCGGCGGACGGCCGGTTCCGCGCCCGGGGCGTCCCGGCGGGGGAGGTGGAGGGGCTGAAGCGGTGGGCGCTGGAGTGGGCGCAGGATCTGCGGCTGGACCTCCTGGAGACCCAGGAGGAGGCGGACGGGCTGCACGACCCGTACCTGGAGGACGAGGAGTCCTGAGCCCGGGAGCCTGAGCCGACCGGACGACCTGTAAGGCTGAATCCGCGATCCCCGTCAGCCTGTTCGTTGAGCCAGGGCCGGGACGCCGACCAGACTGGAATCCGAGCGCGGTGGCTCCGCGAAATCCCCGCCGGCCGGCCCCCGTGCCGGCGGCGCCGGACCGGAGGCAGGACCGCCGCCCGGACTTCGGAGGCAGACGGACCTTGAGCAAGCACATCATTCACTGGATCGGCGGCAAGCCGGTCGCCACCGCCGGTGCCGCGCCCCGTCGCGGTGAGATCTTCGACCCGGCCACCGGCCAGGTCGCCGGCCACGTCGACTTCGCCGGGGCAGCCGAGGTCGACCAGGCCGTGGCCGCCGCAGCCTCCGCCTTCACCGACTGGCGCACCGCCTCGGTCGCCAGGCGGACCACGGCGCTCTTCGCCTTCCGTGAGCTGCTGAACGCCCGCCGCGACGAGCTGGCCGCGATCATCGTGTCCGAGCACGGCAAGGTCCACTCGGACGCGCTCGGCGAGATCGCCCGCGGCCTCGAGGTCGTCGAGTACGCCTGCGGCATCCCGCAGCTCATCAAGGGCGGCTTCACCGAGCAGGCCTCCACGGGCATCGACGTCTACTCGATCCGCCAGCCGCTCGGCCCGGTCGCGATCATCTCGCCGTTCAACTTTCCGGCCATGGTGCCGATGTGGTTCTTCGCGATCGCCATCGCGGCCGGCAACACCGTCGTGGTGAAGCCCTCGGAGAAGGACCCGTCCGCGGTCAACTTCCTCGCCGAGCTGTGGCGGGAGGCCGGCCTGCCGGACGGCGTCTTCAACGTCGTGCACGGCGACAAGGTGGCCGTCGACCGGCTGCTGGAGCACCCGGACATCAAGTCCGTCAGCTTCGTCGGCTCCACCCCGATCGCCCGCTACGTCTACGAGACCGGCACCCGGTACGGCAAGCGCGTACAGGCGCTGGGCGGCGCCAAGAACCACATGCTCGTCCTGCCGGACGCCGACCTCGACCTCGCCGCCGACGCCGCCGTCAACGCCGGGTTCGGCGCGGCCGGCGAGCGCTGCATGGCGGTCTCCGTCCTGGTCGCGGTCGACCCGATCGGCGACGAGCTGGTCGACAAGATCAAGCAGCGGATCGCGACCCTCAAGGTCGGCCCCGGCTGCAACGGCGACTCCGAGATGGGCCCGCTGGTCACCGGCCAGCACCGGGACAAGGTCACCTCGTACGTCGAGTCCGGTATCGCGGACGGCGCCGAGCTCGCGGTGGACGGCCGCAAGCACCCCGTCACGGCAGAGGACGCGAACGGCACCCCGACCGCGGACGGCTTCTGGCTCGGACCCACCCTGTTCGACCACGTGAAGCCGGGCATGTCCGTCTACAACGACGAGATCTTCGGCCCGATCCTCTCCGTCGTGCGGGTCGCCTCCTACGAGGAGGGCGTGGCGCTCATCAACGCCAACCCGTACGGCAACGGCACCGCCCTCTTCACCAACGACGGCGGTGCGGCCCGGCGCTTCCAGTTCGAGGTGGAGGTCGGGATGGTCGGTATCAACGTGCCGATCCCGGTCCCGGTCGCCTACTACTCGTTCGGCGGATGGAAGGCCTCCCTGTTCGGCGACGCCCACGCGTACGGGCCGGACGGCGTGCACTTCTTCACCCGGGGCAAGGCGGTGACCCAGCGCTGGCTGGACCCGTCCCACGGCGGCATCAACCTCGGCTTCCCCACCAACAGCTGAGCCGGCCGGCCGGGTCTGCATGCCCGGCGAGCAGGCAGGCCGGATCCCGGGGACGGGGCCCGGCCTGCGTGCTTTGCCCGTCGTTTGCATCCGGTGGCCGGAGCGCGTAAAGTTCTTCGAGCTGCCTGGCAGGGAGCACCGGACACGCATCTGCGCGGACGGTCCCGGGGTAGCCAATCCTTCGAAACACCACTTCCTGGTTCGCGCCGGTCGCGTTTGCGTTTTCGCATCGCGGCAGGGTGCTTATTCGGTGTGCGCGTTTTATCGGATTGCGCTCGGACTCGGCTGGATTCGCTTTTCGGAGCGGGGATCGGCTAGAGTTTGAAACGTCGGACAGGGCGTCAAGCCCCGGAAGACACCGGCGAGTTGG